>JAKBBK010000012.1 GCA_021808525.1 Pseudomonadota bacterium | reverse complement strand
GGTCGTTGCCGCCGTCGCCGAAGCCGGCGTAGGAATCCGAGCCGAAGTAGGCCAGGCCCAGGGTGGCGCCGCTGTTGCCCAGGGCGATGTGGTCGGCACCGCCGCCCACCCCGTCCATGCGCACGAAGAAGTGGTCGAGCATGTCGATGTTGGCACGACCGTAGAAGCGCTTGCCGGCCCAGAAGTGCACTTCGGGGGCGAAGTCCACGCCGCTGACCGAGCCGTACATCTGCTCGAAGCTCGAGCTCGACTGACCGATGTCGGTGCCCGGACTGTATTCGTTGATCATGACCTCGTTGTGGTACTTGGCCGTACCCACGCTGCCGTAATCGTTGAAGCCGAACTCACCGTAGAAGTTGCACTCGTTGCCCAGACGGTAGTGCCCGGCGTCCACCCCCGGCAGGTTGTAGCACTGGCGCGCGGGGCCGCCGTTGGAACTGTTGCTGGTGGTGCCCGGGCCGGCGCGGAAGTAGCCGCCGAAATTGAAGGTGTCCGCATGCGCGGGCAGGCTCAGCCCGAAGGCCGCGGCCATCGCAGCGCCCATCGCGGTGAGTTGAAGTCTCCTCAGGGATTGCATCGTGTTGTCTCCTTAGCCAGAGAGTTGTCGGCGAGTCGTGAGCGATGCAGAGAGGCCCCTTCGCACCCCCTGCACCACGCGTGGATCCGGTTTCGGCCCGTATCAGCGGGCTTCGTTGCCGGATGGAGACAATGTAGCAATACTACGCAACACGCCCTTTCGTGTTTTCCCTAAGAGCAACAATTACATTTGGAAATAGTCGACTTTTCCCCTAGTTTTCAGCGGTTTTCAAGTCACTGGCCTGCAGTTTGCCTTAGCAACAGCCAGGGGGGATGTTGTTATGATGATACTTAACTACAGGTTTTCATATCCCCGGCTGTTGCATCATGGCACCATGTCCGGGGTCCTGCGCCTGGCTTTGGCGCCCTTCTTCCCATGAACATTGCACTCATCGCCCACGACGGGAAAAAAGACGCCATGATCCGCCTGGCGCGCGAGCACGCCTCGCTGCTCGCGGCCCACCGCCTGGTGGCCACGGGAACCACCGGCTCGCGCCTGCGTGAACAGGTCGGCCTGGAGGTCGAATGCCTGCGCAGCGGCCCGCTGGGCGGCGACCTGCAGATCGGCGCGCGCCTGGCGCAGGGGGAGATCGACATGGTGATCTTCCTGCGCGACCCCATGACCGCGCAGCCCCACGAACCGGACATCACCGCCCTGTTGCGCGCCTGCGACGTTCACGACGTGGCCTGCGCGACCAACGAAGCCAGCGCGCGGCGCCTGCTGCTCAGCCTGCGCGCCCCCCATGGGGATTGAGCCGGCGTCCGGGGCCCGCCTCGCGCGCCTGCGATGAGCCTGGTCGCCACCATCGCGCAGACCAGCGCGCCGCTGTTCCTGCTGATCGCGGCCGGCTGGCTGGCGGCTCGCGCCGGCTACCTGGGCGGCGCGAGCCTGGACGGCCTGGCCGCCTTCGTGCTGCGCGTGTGCCTGCCGGCGCTGATCTTCTCGGCGGTGTCGGAGTTTCCCCTGCACGACCTGCTGGACGCCCGCTACCTGGGCGCCTATGCGCTGGGCTCGCTGGGCATGTTCGGGCTGGTCCTGGGCCTTGCGCGACGCATGCGTCGCGTGGAGGGCGCCGACGCGGCCGTGCTGGCGCTGGGGGTGTCCTGTTCCAACAGCGCGTTCATGGGTTTTCCCATCCTGCATCAGTTGCTCGGACCCATCGCCTCGCTTGCGCTGGCGCTGACCGTGGTGGTGGAGAACACCCTGATGCTGCCGCTGTGCCTGAGCCTGGCGCAGCCGCGCGGCGACGCGGCGCGCCCCCCTGCCCGGCGCTGGCGCCTGCTGCTCGACACCCTGCGCGCGCTGGGGCGCAACCAGGTGCTGGCGGCCATCGCCCTGGCGCTGCTCATGCAGGGCCTGCACCTGCACCCGCCGCGGCCCGTGCACGACGCCATCGGGCTGCTGGCGCATGCCTCGGCGCCCGCCGCCCTGTTCTTCCTGGGAGGCTCGCTGGCCGGCACGCCGCTGCGGCGCAGCCTGGCGCCGGCAAGTGCTCTGAGCCTGGCCAAGCTGTTCGGGCACCCCCTGCTGGTGTGGCTGGCCATGCTGCTGCTACGGCCGGGCCCATCCGGGCTGGCCGGAGCCGGCGTGATGATGGCGGCCATGCCCATGCTGAGTTCCTACCCGGTGATCGGCCGTCTGCGCGACATGCACGGCCTGTGCTCGGCCACGGTGCTGCTGGCCACCTCCGCGGCCTTCCTCAGCCTCATCGCCTGGGTTGCCACCCTGCAGCAGGCGGGATGGCTGCACCTGATGCATTGACCCCGCGCCGCCGGCGCGAGGGCCGCGGGCAGGAATGCTCGGGGAGGGGAGAACTCAGAGCAGCGCGTCGGGTCGGCCGTGCGGCGGCGGGGCGCGCAGAGCGAAACGCACCCGCATGGCCAGGATGCCCAGGGCCAGGGCCAGCGTGACCACGTTGGCCAGGATCACCGGCAGCGAGGCCAGGTAGATGCCGTACAGCACCCACAGCGCCACGCCGACGCAGAACATCGCGTAGGCCCATAGCGAGATGCCCCTCACGTCGCGGGTGCGAAAGGTACGCACGGCCTGCGGAACGAACGACAAGGTGGTCAGGCTGGCAGCCACGGTGCCGATGAGAACAGACAGCTCGATGCGCATGTCGACCAACCGCGCGCTTGCGCGGCGAGACGTGGGAATATCAGGGATTCTACGGATCCGCCTGCATTTCCGCCGCGCCGCAAGCGCGGGTGTAGCGCGCCGGATACACCGCCCGCCAGGCCCGGCGCGGCACGGGCCCGCAAGGCGCGCGAAGAGTGCCGGGCGCGGCCCGGCACCGGCGACTCACAGGGCCTGGTCGGTCGACGGCGCACGCCACAGATCCACCCCGCCCTCCTGGGCGTGGCGGTCGATCTCGGCGAGTTCCTCGGCGGAAAAGTCCAGCTTGCGCAGGGCGCCGACGTTCTCGACGATCTGCTCGGCGCGGCTGGCGCCGATCAGCGTGGAACTCACGCGCGGATCGCGCAGCACCCAGGCCAGGGCCATCTGCGCCAGCGACTGGCCGCGCCGCTGGGCCATGGCGTTCAGCGCCCGCACGCGAGAAAGATTGTGCTCGCTGAGGTGCTCCGGTCGCAGCGAGCCGCCGCCCGGGCGGTGGATGCGCGCGTCCTGGGGAATGCCTTCGAGGTACTTGCCGGTGAGCAGACCCTGGGCCAGCGCGGTGAAGGTGATGCAGCCGGCGCCCACCTCGTCGAGGGTTCCGAGCAGTTCGGGCTCGATCCAGCGGTTGAGCAGGTTGTAGGAGGGCTGGTGGATCAGCAGCGGCACCTTGTGCTCGGCCAGCAGCGCCGCCATCTTGCGCGTGGATGCCGGGGAGTAGGAGGAAATGCCCACGTACAGCGCACGCCCGCTGTGCACGGCCGTGGCCAGCGCGCCCGCGGTCTCTTCCAGCGGGGTGTGGGCGTCGAAGCGATGGGAGTAGAAAATGTCGACGTAGTCCAGCCCCATGCGCTTGAGGCTCTGGTCCAGGCTGGCCAGCACGTACTTGCGCGAGCCGCCGCCCTGGCCGTAGGGGCCGGGCCACATGTCCCAGCCGGCCTTGGTGGAGATGATCAGCTCGTCGCGATAGGGGCGGAAGTCGCGGCGCAGCAACTCGCCGAAATTGGACTCGGCGCTGCCGTAGGGAGGGCCGTAGTTGTTGGCCAGGTCGAAGTGGGTGATGCCCAGGTCGAAGGCCGTGCGCAGCATCTCGCGCTGGTTCTGCAGCGAGGAGGAGTCGCCGAAGTTGTGCCACAGGCCCAGCGACAGCAGCGGCAGCTTCAGGCCGCTGCGCCCGCAGCTGCGCATGGGCATGCGTCCGTCGTAGCGTTGGGGATCCGCCTGGTAGTTCGGGAATTGGAGGGTCATCGGATGCTTGGGGATCGGGGAATGGCGCAGGCTTCAGCGTAGCGCCTTCAGGAAAAGTTCGGGGCTGGGCATGAACTCCGCGTACAGCGGCAGCAGCGCGGCGCCCAGGGCGCGCGCATCGGCGCCCACGGCGCCGGGGTGGATGCGCGGGCGCACCACCCCCTGCCAGTCATAGCCGTCCATGGCCTCGGGCAGGCGCGCCAGCAGGGCATCGCGCAGGGGCTCGCTGAAGGAGCCGTCCATGATCACGTTGTCGATGTCGAGCAGGCAGATGACGTTGTGGATGGCCAGCGCGATGGCGCCGGCGGCCGAGTCGATCCAGCGCAGGGTGTGCTCGCGCCACGGGGCCTGCAGCGCGCGCTGGTCGCGCCAGGCCAGCGGGTCCAGTCCGGCCTCGCGGTACGCGGCCTGCAACTGGTGCAGCGAGGCCACGCCGAGCAGTTGCTCGGGCCGCTCCTGCTGGCCCGGCACGGCCAGGCGCACCGGCAGCGAGCCCACCGCGCCGGCATTGCCGTGCAGGCCCACCTGCAGCTGGTTGTTCAGCACCAGGCCGCCACCGATGAAGGTGTCCATGAACAGATACAGGAAGTCGCGGG
Source organism: Pseudomonadota bacterium (assembly GCA_021808525.1). Taxonomy (GTDB): domain Bacteria; phylum Pseudomonadota; class Gammaproteobacteria; order Burkholderiales; family Burkholderiaceae_C; genus Thiomonas_A. The sequence continues at coordinate 50,907 of JAKBBK010000012.1, read as the reverse complement.
TGTCGTGCCCGCGCCCGATCACCAGCTCGGCCACGCAGGCCGCGCTGGTGTCCTTGATGAAGCGCACCGGCATGCCGAACATCTGCTCCACCCGGGCACGGATGTCGATGCCCTGCCAGGAGCGCGCCTGCGACTCGAAGCCCAGCAGGCCCTGCCAGGCCTCCAGCGACAGCGGCGCGGCCACGCCGATGCCGCACAGCAACTGCGACTGCGCAGGCCCCAGGTCGTCGAGCAGGCTCGAGACCATCTCGCCGATGCGCTCGAACAGGGTCGCCGGATCCGGGAAGGTGTATTCCACGTTCAGGCGTCTTCGCACCTTGGCGCAGAAGTCCACCAGCAGTACCTCGGCATTGCGCCGCCCGATGGTCAGGCCGATGGCATAGGCCCCGTCGGCGTTCAGGGCCATGGGCACCGAGGGCTGGCCGATGCGCCCTCGCACCCTCCCCCGCTTGACCACCAGGCCGTCGGCCTCCAGGCGGCCGATGATCTGCTGCACGGTCTGTGCCGTCAGATGGGTGCTGCGCGCGATTTCCGCCTTGGAGCAGCTTCCGTGCACCCGGATGGCCTGCAGCACCACGCGCTCGTTGAACTGGCGCATTCCGACGTGGTTCGAACCGCGCGCCCAGGCGCGCGCGCGCGGCAGCGCCGGCTCGGAGGGCGGCGGGTCGGACAGCGCCGCCTCCTCCTGCCGTGGCTCGGCGTCGGAAGCGTCCATTCTCATGCCTGCAGCGCGACGATCACGCCCTTCTTGAACAGGAAATTGCCGAAGGGCTGGGGTTCGGAAGTCTGCACGATGGCCCAGGCGTCTCGCACGCGCTCGTAGAAGGCGAATCGCTCCATCGCCTCGCAGGCTCCCGCCGGCACGCCGCCGACGCGCACCACCGAGTCGATCACCCGCGCCTGCAGCGGCGAGGGCTGCCCCTCCGGCATGCCGGCATGCTGCATGTACGCGACCGGGCCGGCCTCGATCACGTCCAGGGGCAGCAGCGACAGCACCGCGTCGCAGGCCGCCACGAGCCCGGCGCCGGCCAGGCGCAGCACGCGCCCGTGCGCGGCGCCCAGCGAGGCCGCCGTGAAGTTGGCGTCGACCAGGGCGATCTCGTCGCCATGGCCCATTTCGGCCAGCACCTTGAGAAGTTCCGGGGTCAGCAGCGGATCGATGTTCTTCAGCATGGCACGTCGTGGGTCAGGCCAGGCACTCGGCCGGGAGTTGCTCGGGCGGCATGGCGCCGGTCATCACGGCGACCGTCTCGCTCATGCCGATGCGCTTGGGATTCACCACCGCGGCGCGGCGGCCCAGGCGCTGGATGTGGATGCGGTCGGCGATCTCGAACACATGGGGCATGTTATGGCTGATGATGATCACCGGCAGGCCGCGGTCGCGCACCTTGCGGATCAGCTCCAGCACCATGTTGCCCTCCTTGACCCCCAGCGCGGCGGTGGGCTCGTCCATGATCACCACATGGCGCGCGAAGGCGGCGCTGCGCGCCACCGCCACGCCCTGGCGCTGGCCACCCGACAGGGTTTCCACCGGCTGGGTCAGCGAGCGCAGGCCGATCTTCAGGTTCTCCATGTGCGACTGCGCCTCGGCCAGCATGCGCCGCTTGTCGATCAGGCGCAGCCAGCGGCCCAGGGGGCCCGGGCGCAGCATCTCGCGCCCGAGGAACAGGTTCTCCGCGATGGTCATGGCCGGCGCCACGGCGAGGTCCTGGTACACGGTCTCGATGCCCTGCCTGCGCGCATCCAGGGGCGAGCGGAAATGAACCGGCGCTCCGTCGAGGAACATCTCCCCTTCGTCGGGGATGATCGCGCCCGACAGGGCCTTGACCAGGGAGGACTTGCCGGCGCCGTTGTCGCCGATGACCGCGAGGATCTCGCCTTCGCGAAGCTCGAAGTCCGTGCCCTGCAGCGCGGTGACCTGGCCGTAGCGCTTGGTCAGCCCGCGCCCCTCGAGCACCGGGCGCGGCGCGGCCTGCGGCCGGGAAGCTTCCTGCATGACTGCGTTCATGGTCTCAGCCCTTCCTGTGCACGAATTGATCGGTGGCCACCGCCAGCAGCACCAGGATCCCGGTGATCAGCATCTGGTAGACCGATTCGACCCCCATCAGGGTCAGTCCGTTGCGGAACACGCCCACGATCAGCGCCCCCACCAGCGAGCCCAGGATGGGCCCGCGGCCGCCGAACAGGCTGGTTCCTCCCAGCACCACGGCGGTGATGGCGGCCAGGTTGTCCACCTGCCCGGCCTGCGGGTCGCCCACGCCGGTACGCGCCAGCGACAGCAGCGCGGCGACGCCGTAGAGCGCGCCGGCCGTGGTGTACACGCCGAGCAGCACGCGGTGCACCGAGATGCCGCTCAGGCGCGCGGCCTCCGGGCTGTTGCCCACCGCGTAGACATGGCGCCCCGGCGCCGTCTCGCGCAGCGCCAGCCAGGCCAGCAGGTACAGGACCAGCATGATCAGCGAGCCCCACAGCACGGGGGCGCCGGCCACCATCAGCGGATTGCCCAGCGCCGTGATCGGCCCGGGCAGCCCGGTGATGGTCTGCGCCCCCGAGTAGATCTGGGTGGCTGCGAAGGCGATGTTCAAGGTGCCCAGGGTGACGATGAACGAGGGCAGGCGCGCCTTGGTCACCAGCAGGCCGTTGGCCAGGCCGATGGCCGCCGCCAGCCCCACGCCGGCGAGCACCGCCAGGTAGGGGTTCCAGCCCAGCGTGACCGCCAGCTTGGCGATGACCACGTTGGCCAGCGCCATGATGGCGCCGCAACTCAGGTCGATGCCGGCGGTCAGGATGATCAGGGTCTGGCCGATGGCCAGGGTGCCGACCACCATCACCTGCTGCAGGATCAGCGCGAAATTCTGCAAATGCAGGAAGCGGTTGCTCTGCGTGGAAAAGAAGGCGCAGGCCAGCACCAGCGCGGCCAGCGGGCCCAGGCTGGCCCAGTTCAGGCGCAGTCGCGCGGGCGGGGAGAGGGATACGGCGTTCACGGCGTTGGTCTCCGCACGGCGCCAGGCGGCGCCGGATGGTGGATCGGGTCGGCGTCGCGCCGGGGCCCCGCGGGGCCCCGGGGAGCCAGCTCAGCGATTACCCCAGCACATGCGCATGCCGAACTTGGTGCCGTGGCTGGCCACCCCGGCGATCGGCTTGTCGGTGATCAGGTTCACGCCGGTGTTGTGGTAGCCCGAGACCATCTTGCCGGTCTTGGCGTACTCGACGCCGGCCTTCACCCCGTAGGCGGCCATTTTCAGCGGGTACTGCTGCGCGGTGGCGGTGATGATGCCCTGCGCCACCTGCTCGACCCCCTTGCATCCGCCGTCGATGGCCACGATGGCCACGCCCTTCTCGCGCCCGGCCTGCTTGAGCGCCTGGTAGGCGCCCGCGGCGGCCGGCTCGTTGATGGCGTAGACCAGGTTGATGTTCGGGTTCTTCTGCAGGCAGTTCTGCATCGCGGTCTGGCCCTTGGCCTGGTCGCCGTCGGAGTCGGCCATGCACACGATGTCGGAGGCCTTGGACAGCTCATTGCTGGAGGCCGGCGCCGCCGCCAGCCCGAAGCCCTTCATGAAGCCGTTGTGACGCTGCGCGCCCACCGGGCTGCCGGGGAACAGGTCGAGGGTGGCGATCACCGGCTTCTTGCCCTTCATGACCTTCGCCGCGTACTCGCCGATGAGTTCACCGGCCTGGTAGTTGTCGGTGGCGTACAGGGCGTTGACCGCGCTGGCGGGCTCGGTGGGGCTGTCCAGCGCGATGACCATCACGCCTTGCTTGCGCACCTTCTCGATGGTCGGGACGATGGCCTTGGAGTCCCCCGGGGTGATCAGGATGGTCTTGGCCCCGGCGGCGGTCATGTTCTCCAGCGCGGTGACCTGGCTGGAGTTGTCGCCGTCGAATCGACCCGAGGCGGTGATCAGCTTGGCCCCCAGCTTGGTGGCCTCCTGCTTCGCGCCCTTTTGCATGGTCACGAAATAGGGGTTGGTGTCGGTCTTGGTGATCAGGCCGATCACCGGCTCGGCGGCCTGGCTGGCGCCAGCGGCGCCGGCAAGTACCGCGACCAGCGCGGCGTAGCGGAATTTCATGGTTCGTCTCCTCGTGCTCAGGGCTTGTGGAATGGCGTGCCTGGGAACTGCCGGCACTGGCGTCAGTGCTCCCGGATGCGCTCGTGGCCGCATCCGGGAACGACGCCATTGTTGCCCTCCGCATTAAATAAATCAATGCGATGTACAAATGGAAAACCCGCACGGGACAAACCCTAGGTTCACGCCCTCCTGGCACTTGCCGCGGGCTGCGCGTCGAGCCCGATCTGCTCGCGCCCCAGGGGGCTGAGCAGGTCCACCCCCGCCCGCCCCACGAAATCGGTCTCGAAATCGTCGGCCGGGAAATCCGGCGGGCTGCGCCCTTCCAGGAAGGCCGGCAGCTGGCGCTGCAGGTAGGCGTCGTTCTTGGCGCAGCCCGGCGTGGCGGCGATGTACATGACGTTGCTGTAGCCGGTTCCGCGATGGGCATCCTCCACCGCGTGGATCAGGTCGCAGTGCCAGAACACGGCGTCGCCGGGCTCCATCAGCGGAATCGAGGAAAGCGCGTCGAACAGCGGCGCATGCCAGCGCGCATCGATGGACAGCGCCCGCCCCGGCAGCGCGCCGCACAGGTCGTCCTCGGGCACGTCGTCCTGCAGCGCGCGCAGCAGGATGTAGGCCATGGCGTTGGCGATGGGCACCAGTTGCAGGGTGCCGTCACCGGGCCCCTGGCGGGTCAGCGCGGTCCAGCCCTGGAAGGTGCGGAACATCGAGCACACAGCGGGGGATGCGACCTCGCGCACCTCGGGGCGCCAGGCGGCGTCGAAGGGGTCGTACTGGCGCCAGTTGCCGTCGAACACATGCCGGTAGACCTGGCGGAAGTTGTCGTCGATCCAGCGCTCGACCGAGCCGCCGTCGCAATGCGGCGACAGGCCCAGGGAGTCCGATCCCGGCGGGCGACGCCGCAGGCGATCGGCGTAGGCCGGCACGCGCTCGGGGTCGAAGTGCTGGCGACCCTCACTGTGGCTGCGCCACAGGCGGTTGAGGAACACGCGCGTGGCGCTCAGCTCGGGCGACTGGCGCGCCTGCACCTGCGGGCGCGACCAGTACACGCCGTAGATCTGGGGCTTGCTCGAGGCCAGTTGCCCGAAGTACTTGTCCTCGGCGCGGTGGGCCAGCCGGGCATCGAGGTCGTTGCGCTGCACGTAGTCGGCGATCTCGGCATCCCAGGCCCGCGCCGTCGCGGGATCGAACACGCGGCGGATCACGCAGGCACCGCGCTTGCGCACGAGTCGGGCCTGTTCCTCGCTCACCCGGCCCTGCGCGATGTCCGCGTAGGCGATCTCGGGAATCACCGCCCCCCCCTGGCGCCGCAGCTCGGCGATCTCCGCCGCCTGCGCGCGCATGTCGGCCTCGAGTTGCGCGAACACCCGCGCGTGGTCGGGGAGCTGCTCGCGCAGGCGTTTTTTCACGGCACGGATGGTGGCGGGCAGGTCGTCGATCTGCAGTGCGGTCATGGTCGTCTCCAGGAAGTGGAATGTGTGTTCCGGCGATGGGCGCAGCATAGGGGTAGGGGCCTGGGCGAAGTGATAGGATCCGGCCATCCTTGCTGCGTATTTCGCCATGAAGCCCGCTTACGAACATGTGGAATTCGGCGAGCATTGCTCGGTGCGCATCTACCACCGGCGCCTGCCGCGCATTCCCTTCGAGTGGCACCATCATCCGGAATACGAACTCACGCTGACCCTCAACAGCCACGGCCGGCGCTACATCGGCGATTCGGTGGCGGAGTACGGCGCCGACGACCTGGTGCTCGTCCCCCCCGATCTGGCCCATACCTGGTCCTCCAACCGTTCCTTCGACCCCACCCAGCCGCAGGTGGCGATCGTGCTGTGGTTCGACGGCGCCTGGGCACGCCGCCTGGCCGACTGCTGCCCGGAGTACGAGGCCCTGCACCGCCTGCTGCGCCGCGGAGCCTGCGGCCTGTGCTTTCCCCAGGCCGAGGCGCAGGCCATGCGCGAGCAACTGCCCGAGTTGCTGGCCCCCGAGCCGCGCAGGCGCCTGGCGGCCGCGCTGGATCTGCTGTGCCGGCTCGCCGACGCCCCGGCCCAGGCACTGGCCTCGCCAGGCGCCTTCGCCGCGCCCGCCGGGGCCGGCGCGGCCACGGGCCATGAACCCGAGCGCATCAATCGCGTGCTCGCGCTGATGGAATCGCGCCTGGGCGAACCCCTGCGCATCGCCGACCTGTGCGCGGCCGCGCATTGGTCCCCGCGCAGCCTGCACCGCTACTTCCTGCAACATCTGGGCGAAAGCGTGGGCCAGCATCTCACGCGCCTGCGCATCGGCCGCGCCTGCCGCCTGTTGGCCGACACCCGCCTGCCCGTCTCCGAGGTGGCCCTGCGCTCGGGCTTCGGCAACCTGGCCCATTTCAACCGCCAGTTCAAGGCCGCGCGCCATACCACGCCCAGCGCCTACCGGCGGCAGTTCGCGCAGGACCCCGGGCAGCAGGCCCTGGCGGACGAGGCCTCGAAGCTGGACCAGCGCCCGCCGTCGCTGCGCCGCGCCACGCGACGCCGCGCCATCCCCGCGCCCGCCGGGGACTGAGCAGGCGGCCGCGGCCGCCCCACCCTGTCGAATCCGGAATCAGGGATACCTCGGAGTTGGTCGCGCACGGTTTTATTTGTATGATGATTCCAAGTCATCCATCCGAGCCCGTGCGCCAAGCTCCACCATGTCGTCCTCCACCCCGAAAAAGCGACGTTCCCAAGCCTGGTTCGAAGGCCGCAGCAAGGACAATTTCATCCACCGCAGCTGGATGAAGAGCGAAGGCCTGCCGGACGACAGCTTCGACGGCCGCCCGGTGATCGGCATCTGCAACACCTGGAGCGACCTCACCCCCTGCAACCACCATTTCCGCGACCTGGCGGAGCGGGTGCGCCATGGAGTGCTGCAGGCCGGCGGCCTGCCGCTGGAATTTCCCGTCAGCTCCCTGGGCGAGACCCTGATGCGCCCGACGGCCATGCTGTTTCGCAACCTGGCCAGCATGGACGTGGAGGAGGCGCTGCGCGCGCATCCCCTCGACGGCGTGGTGCTGCTGGCCGGCTGCGACAAGACCACCCCGGCCACGCTGATGGGCGCGGCCAGCGTGAACCTGCCCACCATCGTGGTCTCCGGCGGCGCCATGCTCAACGGGCGCTTCCGGGGCCAGGCCATCGGCTCCGGCACCCATGTGTGGAAATTCGCCGAGGCGGTCGCCGCCGGCACCATGAGCGAGCAGGAATTCATGCAGGCCGAGCGCTGCATGTCGCGCTCCAGCGGAGTGTGCATGACCATGGGCACCGCCTCGACCATGGCCTGCCTGGTCGAGGCCCTGGGCATCGCCCTGCCCGACAACGCCGCGATTCCCGCGGTGGACGCGCGGCGATTCGACCTCGCCCAGCGCGCCGGGCGTCGCATCGTGGAACTGGTGCTCGAGGACGTACGGCCCTCGCACATCCTCACCCGCCAGGCCTTCGAGAACGCCATCCGCGTGTGCGGGGCCATCGGCGGTTCGACCAACGCGGTGATCCACCTGCTGGCCATCGCCGGGCGCGTGGGCGTGCCGCTGAGCCTGGACGACTGGGATCGCCTCGGGCGCGAGGTTCCGACCATCGTCGACCTCATGCCCTCGGGGCGTTTCCTGATGGAGGACTTCTACTACGCCGGCGGTCTGCCGGTGGTGCTGCGGCGCCTGCTCGAGGCCGGGCTGCTGCACGGCCAGGCGCCCAGCGTGGCCGGCGGCGTGCTGGCCGACCACGTGATGCAGGCGCAGTGCCACGACGAACAGGTGATCCGCCCGCTGGCGCAGCCGCTGGTCGAGCAGGGAGGCATCGCGGTGCTGCGAGGCAACCTGGCCCCGGACGGCGCCGTGCTCAAGCCCTCGGCCGCCACGCCCGGCCTGCTGCGCCACACCGGCCGCGCCGTGGTGTTCGAGTCCATCGAGGACTACAAGGCGCGCATCGCCGACCCCGCGCTGGACGTCGACGCCGACTCGGTGCTGGTGCTGAAGAATTGCGGACCCCGCGGCTACCCCGGCATGGCCGAGGTGGGCAACATGGGACTGCCCCCCAAGCTGCTGCGCCAGGGGGTCACCGACATGGTGCGCATCTCGGATGCGCGCATGAGCGGCACGGCCTTCGGCACCGTGGTGCTGCACACCGCGCCGGAGGCCGCCGCCGGCGGTCCGCTGGCGCTGGTGCGCGACGGCGACCTGATCGAGCTCGACGTGGAGGCGCGCCGACTGCAACTGCTGGTGGACGATGCCGAGTTGCAGCGCCGGCGGGCCGCATGGACCCCGCCGCCGCTGCCCGACTCGGGCTACGTGCGCCTGTACGTGCACCATGTGCAGCAGGCCAACCTGGGAGCCGACCTGGACTTTCTCACCGGCTGCCGGGGCGACGCGGTGCCTCGCGAATCCCACTGAGCCCGCCCTCCCATCCAACCTGCCCGCGCGGCCGCGTCGCGCGGAGTCATCCGGACCGATCATGGCAAGTATCCGTCTCGAACAAGTCAGCAAGGCCTACGGCAAGCTGCCCCCGGTGGTGCGCGACGTCAGCCTGCACATCGGGGACAACGAGTTCTGCGTGTTCGTCGGGCCTTCGGGCTGCGGCAAATCCACGCTGCTGCGCATGGTGGCGGGCCTGGAGTCCATCACCTCCGGCGAGCTGCGCATCGGCGACAAGGTGATGAACGACGTGTCCCCGGCGCAGCGCGGCGTGGCCATGGTGTTCCAGAGCTATGCCCTGTTCCCGCACATGAGCGTGTTCGAGAACATGGCCTTCGGACTGCGCCTGGCCAAGTGCGCCCAGTCCGAGATCGACCGTCGGGTGCGCTCGGCCGCGCAGATCCTGCAACTCGAGGCCCTGCTCGATCGCATGCCCAAGGCCCTTTCGGGCGGACAGCGCCAGCGCGTGGCCATCGGCCGGGCCATCGTGCGCGAACCCGAGGTGTTCCTGTTCGACGAACCCCTTTCCAACCTGGATGCTGCGCTGCGCGTGCAGACGCGCTTCGAGATCGCGCGACTGCATCGCGACTTCGGACGCGCCAGCGCCATCTACGTGACCCACGACCAGGTGGAGGCCATGACCCTGGCCGACCGCATCGTGCTGCTCAACACCGGCGCGGCGGTGACACGCGACGGCAGCGTCGCCCAATGCGGCACCCCGCTGGAGCTGTACCACCAGCCGCGCAATCGCTTCGTCGCCGCCTTCATCGGCTCGCCGCGCATGAATTTCGCGCCGGCGCGCCTGCTGCACGGCGATGCCGAGCTCGCCACGCTGCAGCTGCGCAGCGGCGAGCGGGTGCAGGCGCGCGTGGACGCGCGCGCCCAGCCGCCCGGAGCCGAACTGACCCTGGGCGTGCGCCCGGAGGATCTGGAGGTAGGCGGCGGCGAGCCCGCGCTGGGGCGTGACGTGCTGTGGCAGGAGCGCCTGGGCGAGGCCACCTATCTGTACCTGGACGCGGCCGGCGCCGGCGACCCCTGGGTGGCCAAGGCTCCGGGGAACTTCAGCGCCGCGCCGGGCCACCGCGTGGCCTTGCGCCTGCCACCCGAGCGCGTGCACGTGTTCGATGGCGCCGACGTGGCGCTGCCGCGCACGGTGCAGCCCGAGGGCCTGCCCACCCTGATGGCCGCGGCGGCCGCCTGAACCCGGGAACCAGGAACACCCACCATGATCGAACTCGGTGTCTGCTATTACCCGGAACAATGGCCCCGCGAACTGTGGGAGCGCGACGCGAGCCACATGCGAGAACTCGGGCTGCGCGTGGTGCGCATCGGCGAATTCGCCTGGAGCCGCATCGAGCCGCGCAGCGGGGAACTGTGCTGGGACTGGCTGGACGATGCCATCGACACGCTGCACCGCCACGGCTTGCGCGTGGTGCTGGGCACGCCGACCGCGACGCCTCCGAAGTGGCTGGTGGACGCGCATCCCTCCATCCTCGCGCTGGACGAGCACGGACACGCGCGCGGCTTCGGCTCGCGGCGCCACTACTGTTTTTCCAGCCCCGTGTACCGCGAACAGGCGGCGCGCATGGTCACGCTCATGGCCGAGCGCTACGGGCGTCACGACGCGGTGTGCGCCTGGCAGACCGACAACGAATACGGCTGCCACTCCACGGTGCTGAGCTACTCGCAGGCCGCGCGCGAGCGCTTTCGCGCATGGTTGCAACGGCGCTACGGCACGGTGCAGGCCCTCAACCAGGCCTGGGGCACGGTGTTCTGGAGCCAGGAGTACACGGATTTCGCCCAGGTCGACCCTCCCGCGGCGACGGTGACCGAGGCCAACCCCTCCCACCGCCTCGACTGGAGACGCTTCGCCTCCGACGAGGTGGTCGAGTTCAACCGCATGCAGGTGGACATCCTGCGCCGGCACTCTCCCGGGCGCGACGTCCTGCACAATTTCATGGGGTTCTTCACCGAGTTCGACCACCACCGGCTCGCGCGCGACCTGGACGTGGCCACCTGGGACTCCTACCCCCTGGGAGCCACGCAGAACTTCTTCCTCGACCCCGACGAGAAGCGGCGCCACGCCTTCACCGGGCACCCGGACATCCCGGCCTTCCACCACGATCTGTACCGCGGCATGTGCGGGGGTCGCTGGTGGGTCATGGAACAGCAGCCGGGGCCGGTCAACTGGGCCCAGTGGAACCCTGCCCCCCACCCCGGCATGGTCCGCGTCTGGACCTGGCAGGCCCTGGCCCACGGCGCGGAGATCGTCAGCTATTTCCGCTGGCGCCAGGCGCCCTATGCCCAGGAACAGATGCACGCCGGGCTGCAGCGCCCCGACGGCAGCGACGATCTGGGAGCCGTCGAGGCGGCACAGGTCGCGCGCGAACTCGACGGGCTGCGCGAGCCGCTGCGCGCGGCGCGCACGCGTCGGCGCGCCGAGGTGGCCCTGGTGTTCGACTACCCCAGCCTGTGGATGGCCGACATCCAGCCCCAGGGGCGCGACTACCTCGCGCTGGAGGCCTGCTTCCGCGCCTACAGCGCGGCGCGCCAGCTGGGCCTGGACGTCGACGTGCTGCCGCCGCAGGCCGCGCTGGACGGCTACGCCCTGGTGCTGCTGCCCGCGCAGCTGCGCGGCGACCCCGGACTGGCCACGGCCCTGCGGGGAAGTTCCGCGCAGATCCTGCTGGGCCCGCGGGCGGGCTCCAAGACCGAGGAACTGCACATCCCCACGGGGCTGGCACCGGGGGTGTTCTCCGAGCTCGCCGGAGTCCAGGTGCAGCGCGTGAGCTCCCTGCCGCCCGGTGTGGACCTGTCGCTGCGCCTGGGCGAGCAGGGCCCGGGGCTGCGGGCCAGCCGCTGGTGCGAACAACTGGCGCTGCGAGGCGCCCGCGCGCAGGCCCGGTTCGCGCAAGGAGCGGGCGGGGAATCCGCCCAGGACCCGGACCAGGGCGGCGCCGCGCTGACCCGTCATGCCAACTGCTGGTACCTCGCGGCCTGGCTGGACCAGGCAGGCTGGGTGTCGCTGATCGAACACGTGGCGCAGGCCGCCGGGCTGGCCCCGCTGCGCCTGCCCGAGGGATTGCGCATCAGTCGCGTGGGCGAGCTGGTGCTGGTTCTGAATTTCTCCGATTCGCCGGTGCGCTGGGAGCCACCGCAAGGCGAGGCCACGCGTCTGATGGGCGCGCTGGAACTGCCCCCCAGGGGCGTATCCGCATGGAAGCTGCTCCCAGCGGCTTCCGCACATTGATCAAGACTCGAGAGGAGACGACAACATGCCACGCCTGTCCCGCAAGCTGGTGCTCGGCGCCGCGCTTCTGGGCGCCGCCGCAGCAGCCGCGCACGCCGACGAACTGGTGTTCAACACCGACTACTCCGACCCCGGACCCAAGGCGGCCATCGCCGCCGGCGTGAAGGGGTTCGAGGCCGCCTATCCCAACATCCACGTCAAGGTGAACACCTTCGACCACGAGGGCTACAAGAGCGCCATCTTCAACTTCCTCTCCGCCGACCCGCCGGACCTGGCCACCTGGTACGCGGCCAACCGCATGGCTCCCTTCGTCAAGGACGGCCTGTTCACCGACGTCACCCCGCTGTGGCAGAAGGACGGCTGGAACCAGGCCTTCGCCTCCTCCGCCTCCTCCATGACCATCAACGGTCGCAAGTGGGGCCTGCCGCTGACCTACTACCAGTGGGGCATCTACTACCGCAAGGATCTGTTCCACAAGCTGGGCATTCCGGCGCCCAGGACCTGGAAGGAACTGCTGAGCGACTGCGCCACCCTGAAGGCGCACGGCATCACTCCCTTCACCATCGGCACCAAGGCCCCGTGGCCCGCCGCCGGCTGGTTCGACTACCTGGACCTGCGGGTCAACGGCTACGCCTTCCACATGAAACTCATGGCGGGCAAGGTGGCCTACACCGATCCGCGGGTGGAAAAGGTGTTCGACTATTGGGACCAGCTGACCAAGCCCGGCTACTTCATTCCCAACAGCGCCTCCTACGCCTGGCAGGAAGCGGTGCCCCTGCTGGTCAAGGGCCAGGCGGCGATGTACCTGATGGGCAACTTCGCGGTGGACGTGATGAAGTCGGCCGGGCTGAAGGAATCCCAGATCGGCTTCGTGCCCTTCCCGGTGATCAACCCGAAGGTGCCCGACGCCGAGGAAGCGCCGACCGACATCGTGTTCATCCCCGCGCATGCCAAGCACAAGGCCGATGCCGAGAAGTTCCTGGCCTACCTGGCGCGTCCGGACGTGCAGTCGAAGATGAACGCCATCCTCGGACAGCTGCCGACCAACAAGAACGCCAAGCTGCCGGACGATCCCTTCCTGAAGGCCGGGTTCAAGCTCTTGTCCAACGCCAAGGACCTGTCGCAGTTCTATGACCGCGACGCACCCGCGCAGATGGCCAAGGCCGGCCTGGACGGCTTCCAGCATTACCTGATGAACCCCTCCGACCGCCAGGAGATCCTGCAGCACCTCGACCAGGTCGAGAAGCAGGTCTACAGCCAGTAAGACAGCCGGGCCCCCGGGCCCTGTACGCACCTCCCCGCGCGCCGGCACCTCGCCGGCGCGCGGGGGCAGCCGCAGATCTCCGCCATGTCCTCCTCCACGCACACGCCGCAGCGCCGATCCTGGTGGGCGCGGCACCACATGTCCCTGGCTCCCTGGCTGTTCCTGGCTCCCGGACTGTTCCTGTTCACGGTCTACGTGCTCGGGCCCATCGTGGAGTCCATGGGCCTGAGCCTGTACAAGTGGGACGGACTGGGCACGGCGCGCTGGGTGGGCCTGTCCAACTACCTGCGACTGGCCTCGGATCCGGCCTTTCTCATCGCCTTGCGCAACAACCTGATCTGGCTGTTCGGCTACCTGCTCTCGGTGCCCATCGGCCTGGGGCTGGCCCTGCTGCTCAACCAGAGCGTGGCCGGCATGCGCCTGATGAAATCGGCCTTCTTCTTCCCCTTCGTCATCTCCCAGGTGGTCATCGGCCTGATCTTCACGCTGTTCTACGACCCCACCTCCGGACTGTTCGTGCACCTGCTGCATGCCCTCGGGCTGCCGCCGGTGGCCGTGCTCTCGGATTCGCACCTGGTCACCTACGGCATCGTCGCGGCGGGCCTGTACCCGCAGATCGCCTATTGCATGATCCTGTACCTCACCGGGCTCAACGGCGTGCGCACCGACCTCATCGAGGCCGCGCGCCTGGAAGGCGCCAAGGGATGGTCCATGCTGTTCAAGGTCGTGCTGCCGCAATTGCGTCCGGCCACCTTCATCGCCGTGGTGGTCACGGTGATCGGCTCGCTGCGCAGTTTCGACATGATCTCCATCATGACCCAGGGCGGTCCCTACGGCAGCTCGCGCACCCTGGCCTACTACATGTACGAAGTCGCGCTGAGCGAATACGGATACCGCATGGGCTACGGCGCCGCCGTCGCCACGGTGCTGTTCTTCATCATGCTGGTGTTCATCGTCTTCGTGCTGCGCCGCGTGTACCTGCAGGAAAAGGAGAACGCCTGATGTTCCCCACCCCGATCGAACAGACCCGCGCGCCCACGCGCTGGGCCTACCGCATAGGCATTCCGGTGCTGCTGCTCGTGTGGCTGCTTCCCATCCTGGCCGTGGCCATGATGTCGGTGCGCACCCCCGCCGACATGAACTCCGGCAACTACTGGGGCCTGCCGGCCTCGTGGGAGGGGCTGGGCAACTACCTGCAGGTGTTCCGCAACACCCCGCTGCTGCGCTACATCCTCAACAGCTTCGAGGTCACGGTGCCCGCGGTGGTGGGCTCCATCGCGCTGGCCAGCCTGGCCGGATACGCCCTCGGCGTGTACCGGTTCCGGGCCAACCTGGCGGTGTTCTTCCTGTTCGTCGGTGGAAATTTCGTGCCCGCCCAGATCCTCATGGTGCCGGTGCGCCAGCTCTCGCTGCACCTGGGGCTGTACAACAGCACCCTGGGGCTGACCCTGTTCCACACCGCCTTCCAGAGCGGCTTCTGCACCTTCTTCCTGCGCAACTTCATCCGCGACCTGCCGCGCGAACTCATCGAAGCGGCGCGCATCGAGGGCGCCGGCGAGCTGCGCATCTTCCTGCGCATCGTGCTGCCGCTGATCCGGCCCGCCATGGCGGCGCTGGCCGTGCTCATCTTCACCTTCGTCTGGAACGACTATTTCTGGGCCACCGTGCTCACCCAGGGCAGCCATGCCATGCCGGTCACCGGGGGCCTCATGTCCCTCAACGGCCAGTGGATCTCGCAATGGCAGCTCGTGGCCGCGGGATCCATTCTCGCCGCCCTGCCGCCGGTGGTGATGTTCTTCGCCATGCAACGCCACTTCATCGCCGGGCTCACCCTCGGCGCGACCAAGGGCTGAATCCATGCAAGCGACCCTTTTGCGACTCGAGGGCAATGCCTGCAGCGCGGTGCTGGAGCTGGCCGCGGGAGGCGCCGCCGTGTGGCGCCACCTGGGCTCTCGCCTGGACGCGCTGGACCTTCTGGCCGCCTGGCCCGGCTCGGAACTGCTGTCCATGCCCCAGGGCGGCATGGACGCGCCCAGCCTGCCGCGCCTGGCCCCCGGCCACGGCAACGGCCTGGCCCAGGATGGCCTGCTGCGCGCGCACCGCGACGGCCTCGACGCCATCCACGACTGGAGCGTGGAGTCCTGGAGCCAGCCCGCCGCGGACAGCCTGAGCCTGCAGCTCGGCGACCTCAGCGCCGGACTGGGGCTGCGCATCGAGCTCAGTCTCGACCCGGCGACCGACGTGCTGCGCGTGGAGGCCGAGCTGCACAATCGCGGAGCCACCGAGCTCCAGGTCGACCGCCTGGCCGGGGCCAGCATCGCCCTGCCCGCCGAACTCAGCGAGGTGAGCTGCCCGCACGGCGAATGGGCGGCGGAATTCCAGTGGGAGCGCCGCGCGGTGGGAACCGACGGCTGGTCGCGCGAGAACCGGCGCGGGCGCAGCTCGCACCAGGCACCGCCGGGGCTGTACGTGCTGGGCGCCCACAGCTGCGAGCACCAGGGTCCGGCCATCGGCGTGCAACTGGCCTGGAGCGGCAACCACCGCTTCGCGCTGGAGCGCCACGACGACGGCCGGCTGCTGCTGCAGGCCGGCGAATGGTTCGCCCCCGGCGAGGTGCGCCTGGCGCCCGGCGCGCGCCTGCGCGTGCCGGCGCTGTACCTGGCGCTGGGCCAGGCCGGCATCGGCTCCGCCGCGCGCGGCCTGCATGCCCTGGCAAGGCGCGAAGTGCTGCGCTGGCCGGGCGGCAAGCGACGCCCGCGCCCCGTGCACCTGAATACCTGGGAGGCACTGTACTTCCGCCACGACGAGGCCGAGTTGCGCGATCTGGCCTCGCGCGCCGCCGAGCTCGGCGTGGAGCGCTTCGTGCTCGACGACGGATGGTTCGAGGGCCGCGACGACGACCGCGCGGCGCTGGGCGACTGGTGGCCCGACCCGCGCAAGTATCCCCATGGATTGCGCGGCCTGGCCGAGCATGTACGCTCGCTGGGCATGGAGTTCGGCCTGTGGGTCGAGCCCGAGATGGTCAACCCGAACAGCCGGCTGTACCGCGAGCATCCGCAGTGGGCGCTCGGGGATGCCCGGCGCGAGCCGGTGTTCGGGCGCCATCAGCTGGTGCTCGACCTGGCCCGCCCGGAGGTCTCGCAGTACCTGTTCGAAAAACTCGATGCGCTGCTGCGCGACACCCCGATTTCCTACCTGAAATGGGACATGAACCGCGATCTCGCGCAGGCGCTGGACGCGCAGGGGCGACCCGGCATGCATGCCCAGGTGCTGGCGCTGTACGCGCTGCTCGAACGCCTGCGCGATGCCCACCCGCGGGTGGAGATCGAGAGCTGTGCCTCCGGCGGGGCGCGCGCCGACCTGGGCATCCTGCGGCATACCCAGCGCCTGTGGACCAGCGACAACAACGACGCCAGCTCGCGCATCGCCATCCAGTCGGGGGCGCTGCGCCTGTTCCCGCCGGAATTGCTGGGCAGCCACGTGGGCCCCGCGCCCGCCCATGCCACCGGGCGATCCCAGAGCATCGACCTGCGATGCGCGGTGGCCTGTTTCGGGCATATGGGCGTGGAGGCCGACGTGCGCGCGATGAGCACCGACGAGCGCGACCGCCTGCGCGGCTGGATCGCGCTGTACAAGCAATGGCGCGAGACCATCCACGACGGGGAGATCGACCAGGGACGCAGCCCCACCGGCGCCTGCTGGTGGCTGGCCTCCACGCCGCAGCGCCATTTCCTGTGCGTGTTCCAGCCCGAGGCGATGCCGGGCTCGCAGTCGGCGGCTCTGCGCCTGCCGCGCCTGCGCGGCAGCGGGCGCTGGCGGGTGCACCTGCTGGGCCGCGCGGGCCAGCTGCGCCAGCGCGCTGAACAGCAGAGCAGCTGGCTGCGCGCGCTCGCCGGCCCCGGCGTGCTGGCCGACGGCCACGAACTCGCCCAATGCGGGCTGCCCCTGCCCGCGCTGCATCCGGAGGCGGCGCTGGTGTTCGGGCTGGAGCGGGCATGAGCCGGGTGAGGAGGACCTGTCCATGACTCCCGACGTGGCGCCGACCGGCGTGGGCGAGCCCTGGGACGTGCTGGTCGTGGGCGGTGGGGTCAACGGCTGCGGCATCGCCCGCGACCTGGCCGGGCGCGGGCTTCGCGTCGTGCTCAGCGAACAGCACGACCTGGCCGCGCACACCTCCTCGGCATCGACCAAGCTGATCCATGGCGGCCTGCGCTACCTCGAATTCCACGAATTCTCGCTGGTGCGCAAGGCGCTGCAGGAGCGCGAGGTGCTGCTCGGCAGCGCGCCCCACATCATGTGGCCCATGCGGTTCATCGTGCCCCACGACCCGCGGCTGCGCTCGGTGTGGACCCTGCGCGCCGGGCTGTGGCTGTACGACCACCTGGCGCGCCGGCGCTGGCTGCCGGGCTCGCGCATGGTCGACCTGCAGGCCGAGGCCTCCGGCTGCTCCCTGCGCCCCCAATGGCGCCAGGGTTTCGCCTACTCGGACGGCTGGGTGGACGACGCGCGGCTGGTCGTGCTCAATGCCCTCGACGCCGCCGAGCGCGGCGCTCGAGTACTCACCCGCACGCGGGTGGGAGCGCTGCGCCGCGAGGCCGGCTTGTGGCAGGCCGAACTGCACGGCGCGGGCGGCAGCTTCGCGCTGCGCGCGCGCAGCCTGGTCAACGCGGCCGGCCCCTGGGCCGGGCAGCTGGCGCAGGACGCGGGCGCCGCCGCCCCGCGCCGTCCTCGACTGGTCAAGGGCTCGCATATCGTGGTGCGCCGATGGGCGCCCATGCGCCAGGCCTGGCTGCTGCAGAACCCCGACCGGCGCATCGTGTTCGTCATCCCCTACGGCGAGGATCATCTGCTGGTCGGCACCACCGACGTGAGCTTCGAGCAGGACCCGGGCACCCCGCGCATCAGCGAGCAGGAAACCGATTACCTGTGCGAAAGCGTGAGGCGCTACTTCGACGTGCCCCTGGGCCGCGCGGACGTGGTCTGGAGCTTCTCCGGGGTGCGGCCCCTGCTCGACGACCACAGCGGAGATCCCTCCGCGGTGACGCGCGACTACCGCCTCGAACTCGACGCCGCCGGCGCCCCGCTGCTCAATGTCTGGGGTGGCAAGATCACCACCTACCGGCTGCTGGCCGAGCAGGCGGCCGACCGGCTGGCCGCGGTGCTGGACTGCAGGCGGGGCGCCTGGACCGCCCGCTCCGTGCTCCCGGGTGGCGACCTGTACGCCGGACTGGGGCGCGCCGGCCCCGGGCCCGGCGACCTGGCCGACTTCGAACTGTCGCTGGCCGCGCGCCATGCCTGGATGCCGGCGCCCATGCGCCGGCGCGTGGCGCGCGCCTACGGCACCCGGCTGCATCGCTGGCTGGGCGCCGCCCGCGGCCCCGGCGATCTGGGCGCCGAGATCGCCCCCGGGGTGTTCGAGGCCGAACTGCAATACGCTGCCGATCAGGAATGGGCGCGCAGCGGCGAGGACTTTCTCTGGCGCCGCAGCAAGTGCGGGCTGGACTCGAGCCCCGCGCAACGCGCCGCGGTCGACGCATGGTTCGAACGCCGAGCCGCCCAGCCAGGCGCCACGGCAACCTCGGGAGGCAACCTGTGAACAGCTTTGTCGCGGCCATCGACCAGGGCACCACCAGCTCGCGGGTCATGGTGTTCGACGCGGCGCTGCGCGTGGTGGCGACGGCGCAGCGCGAGCACCGCCAGATCTGCCCCCAGCCCGGCTGGGTGGAGCACGACCCCGCGGAAATCCTGCGCAACGTGCAGGAGCTGGCGGCGCAGGCGCTGCGCGAGGCGGGAATCGGGGCCGGGCAGCTTGCCGCGGTGGGCATCGCCAACCAGCGCGAGACGACCGTGCTGTGGGAGCGCGCGAGCGGTCGCGCGCTGGGCAACGCCATCGTCTGGCAGGACGGCCGCACCGAGTCCCTGGTGCGCGACGTGGTACGGAGCGCGGGCCCGCAGGGCTGGCGCGATCGCACGGGCCTGCCCCCGGCCAACTACTTTTCGGCCTGCAAGCTGCAGTGGCTGCTGCGCCAGCATCCCGGGGCGGCGCAGGCGGCCGCGCGCGGCGAAGTGCTGTTCGGCACCATGGATGCCTGGCTGGCCTGGAATCTCACGGGCGGGACCGAGGACGGGCGCCATGTCAGCGATGTCACCAATGCCAGCCGCACCAATCTGTTCGACATCCACCGCCTGGAGTGGGACGAGGAGATCTGCGAGGCCCTGGACATTCCCCTGGCCTGCCTGCCCCGCGTGGTATCCACCTCGCAGCGCATCGGCCCGATTCGCGAAGGCGCCCTGCGCGGGGTCGAGCTGGCGGCGCTGGTGGGCGACCAGCAGGCCGCGCTGATCGGCCAGGCCTGCTTCGCCCCGGGGCAGGCCAAGGTCACCTACGGCACCGGTTCCTTCCTGCTGATGCACACCGGGGCGCGCCCCGCGCCCTCGGCCAGCGGCCTGCTCGGCACCGTGGCCTACCGCCTGGAGGAGCAGGCGCCCTGCTACGCGCTGGAAGGGTCGATCGCCGTCACCGGATCCCTGGTGCGCTGGTTGCGCGACAACCTGGGGCTGATCGGCTCGGCCGCGGACATCGAGCAGCTCGCACGCAGCGTGCCCGACAACGGGGACGTGTACTTCGTGCCCGCCTTCTCCGGCCTGTTCGCGCCCCATTGGCGCCCCGACGCGCGCGGGGTGCTGGTGGGCCTGACCCATTTCGCGCATCGCGGCCACATCGCGCGCGCGGCGCTGGAGGCCACGGCCTTCCAGGTGCAGGAAATCGTGGCGGCGATGCAACGCGACAGCGGCATGGCCTTGCGCGAGATCAAGGTGGATGGCGGCATGAGCGCGAACTCGCTGCTCATGCAATTCCAGGCCGACCTGCTGGACACGCCGGTGATTCGCCCGGTGTGCAGCGAGACCACGGCGCTGGGCGCGGCCTGCGCGGCCGGCCTGGCCGCGGGTCTGTGGCGCGACACCGAGGAACTGGCCTCGCACTGGCAGGCCCAGCGGCGCTGGGAGCCCTCGATGCCCGGCGCCGAACGCGAACGCCTGCTTCGCCGCTGGCAGCAGGCCGTGCAACGCTCCCTGGACTGGAGCGAGCCGCGGAGCTGAGCCGGCAGGCCTCGCGAGATCAGGCGCCTGGCGGGACCCGGGCCTCGTGCCAGGCGCTCAGCATGCGCGCAGCGCGCCGGCCCACTTCGGCGGCGTCCAGGCCCGGCCGGAACAGCTGCGAGCCGATTCCGAAACCCGTCGCGCCGGCGCCCACCCATTCGGCCATCTGTGCCTCGTCCACCCCGCCGACCGGCCACACCTCGGTTCCAGGAGGCAGCACCGTGCGCAGGGCCTTCAGTCCACGCGGCCCGATCTGTTCGGCCGGAAACAGCTTCAGGGCATGCGCGCCGGCGCGCAGCGCACTGAAGGCCTCGCTGGGCGTGGCCACGCCCGGGGCGCAGAACATGCCCCGCGCGGCCGCATGGGCGATGAGCTGGGGGTCGCAATGGGGCGAAACCATCAGCAGGCCGCCCGCCGCGACGACCTCGTCCACGTCGCGCGGGCTCATCATGGTGCCCCCTCCGACCAGCGCGTCCGCGGGCGCCATGGCCGCCAGGATCTGGATGCAGCGCAGCGCATGCGGCCGGTTCAACGGAACCTCCAGGCAGCGCAGGCCGGCCTCGAACAGGGCCGCGCCGACGGCCGCGGCCTGCTCGGGCAGCAGCCCGCGCAGGATGGCCACCAGGGGCACGGTGCCGGCCGGCAGGCCCGGGTGACGTGGAAGGGCAGGGTTCATGACGGGATTCCTCACACAAGGGGGTCGGGGAGGCCTCGCCCCAGCTCGCGCAACGCGGCGACGTAGACGGCATCGGGGTCCAGGCAGCGCGCCTCGATACCCAGCAGCGCGGCCGCGTCCTGGTAGCGCCGCGCCAGGGCGCTGGAGGCGACGATCGAGACCCGGCGCGCCGAGGGGCCGCCGCGCCCCAGCGCCTCGTGCAGCTCGGCGCCGATCAGCACCCCGCTGAGATACTCCCGCGCGTGCTCGGCGGGCATGGCCCCGGTGACCACCTTGGCCCGGCAACTGAACAGCGCTCCGGCAAGGCGCGACTCGGCGGCGCGGCGCACGCCCTCGGCGAAGGCTTGCGGCGATTCCTCGCTGCGGGTCATCAAGGCGCCCAGGGTCCCATGCTGGCTCAGGCAGGCGAACAGTTCGCCGGTCATGTAGGTGGCGAACCAGCGGATCAGCCCGCCTCCCAGCTGTGCCCATTTGGAGTGCGTGCCGGGCAGCACCACCATGCGGTTGCGCGCATCCGGCTCCAGCAGCGAGGCGCCCAGCAACTGCACCTCCTCGCCGCGCATGACATCGATGCCCTGCTCGGGGCCGGCCTGCTCGGGCATCACCGCGTAGCCGGGAACCAGATGACAGCGCGGCAAGGCGTCGGCCGCGCGCAGCGCGACCAGGTGCTCGCCGAGATTGCGCAGGGGCTGGTCGATGCCCAGGTAGTCCACCGGCTGCCAGCCCTGCGAACTGCCCACCATGCCGGACAGGATCACCGGCAGCTCGCCGGCGCGCGCGCCCAGGCGCTGCAGCACCGCGGCGCAGACCTCGCCGAAGCGCCCGCGCGCGCGCAGCACCCCGTCCTCCGCCTCGCAGCGGGCGATCACGCTGCCGTCGGGCGCAACGCGGTAAGCTCGCAGATGGGTGGTTCCCCAGTCGATGCCGATGATCTCGGAAGCGCCTGCGGGGACCGCGCGATCGGGGCTCGGCGGCATGCTGTTTCCTGGGCTGGGCGGAGGTTGCGATCTGAGGTTGCGATCCGTGCCTGCAACCGTTTCAATCATCATACAATATTCGACAACGCTTTCGACGCCATGACCAAGACCCCTACCGTCCCGCGTCCGGCCCAGGGTGGATCGGCGGGGCCCGCGCTGCATCGACAGGTCGTGCAGCGCCTGGGCGAGCGCATCGTGGGCGGCGGCTACCCCAGCGGCAGCACCCTGCCCAGCGAGGAGGTGCTGGGCCAGGAACTGGGAGTCAGCCGAACCGCCCTGCGCGAGGCGGTGAAGGTGCTGGCGGCCAAGGGCCTGCTCAAGGCCCGCCCGCGCATCGGCACCCGGGTGCAGCCGGTATCGGCCTGGAACATGCTCGACCCCGAGGTGCTGGCCTGGCGCTGCGCGGCCGACCCCGGCGGCGACATGCTGCGCCAGCTGGGGGAGATCCGCGAGATCATCGAACCCAATGCCTGCATGCTGGCCGCGCGCAATCGCGGCGCGGAGGATGTTCGCGCCATCGAGCGTGCCTGCGAGGCGATGCGCGACTCCCAGGTGGTCGAGCAATGGGTCGAGGCCGACCTGCAATTCCACGTCGCCGTGCTCGAGGCCACGCACAACGAGCTTCTGATTCCCCTGTCCTCGGTGATCGGCTCGGCGCTGGGCATGCTGCTGGGCGTGTCGGCGCGGCGCGCCGACACCTTCAAGCAGGCCCTCGACGACCACCTTCGGGTGTTCCAGGCCATTCGCGAGCAGGACCAGCGCACGGCCTTCATGCGCATGCGTCGGCTGCTCGCCGACACCCGCCGGCGCCTCGAATGAACCCGGGCCTTCCGCCCCTGCTGCTGCAGTTCGCGGCCAGCGCCGCGCTGGCCTTCGTGCTCGGGCTGGAGCTGCACAGCTACCGGCGCGCGCAGGACGAGGGCGTGGGTTTCGGCACCACGCGCACCCTCACCCTGATCGGTGCCGCGGGCTTCGTGCTGTGGCTGCTCGACGGGACCCGGCCTCGCGGGCTGTACCTGGTGGGCCTGGCGGCCCTGGCGACCTGGCTGGCGGTGGACCTGGCACGCGCCGGGCGCGACGGGGGCACCGGCGGCGAGCTGCTGCCGGGCATGATCGCCCTGCTGGCCTACGCGCTGGGGCCGCTGATCCAGACCCAGCCGCCCTGGATGGTCGCCGCCGTGCTGATCGTGGCCATCCTCATGCTGGCCGAAAAGCCCCTGATCCGCAAGATCTCGGATGCCATGCCGGTGTCCGAGGGAGTCACGCTGGCCAAGTTCCTGATCATCGCGGGGCTGGTGCTGCCGCTGCTGCCCGACACGCCGATCCCGGGGCTGAGCACCATCAGCTATTCCAAGGTGTGGCTGGCCGTGGTGCTGATCTCGGCCATCTCCTACGCGGGCTACCTCGCCCACACCTATGTGTTTCCACGCGCTTCCACGCTGCTGACCGGGCTGCTCGGAGGGGTGTACTCCAGCACCGCGGCGACGGTGGTGCTGGCCCGCCAGGCGCGCCAGGACGAGCTGCTGGCCGCGCAGGCGCCGGCGGCCACGGTGCTGGCCACGGCCATGATGTACCTGCGCCTGTGGGTGGTGATCGCGGCGCTGGGGCATCTGGACGCGGCCATGCGCCTGGCCCTGCCCTTCGGCCTGCTGTGCGGGCTCAGCCTGGGCGTGACCTGGCTGCTGTGGCGCCGCGCCGGGCGCGGCCCCGGAGAGTTCGGCGCAGGCGCGGCGAGCGCGCCCGCCCGCCTGGCACCGCGCAACCCGCTGGATCTACCGGTGGCCCTGCTGTTCGCGGCCCTGTTCGTGATCTTCGCCGCGCTCACCTCCTTCGTGACCTCGCGCTTCGGGGTCGGCGGGCTCAACGTGCTGAGCTTCGTGGTCGGACTCAGCGACATCGACCCCTTCGTGCTGTCGCTGCTGGCCGGACATTTCCAGGTGGGCGCCTCCGCCGTGATCCACGCCGTGCTCATCGCCTCGGGCAGCAACAACCTGCTCAAGGCGGCCTATGCCCTGGGCCTTTCGCGCCGGCGCGACATGCTGCCGGCTGCGGCCTGGCTGGCCGCCAGCATGCTGCTCTCGCTGGCCTGGGCGGCTTTCGCGGGCTGAGGCCGGGTGCCTCGCGGCCGGCCCGCGGCGCACACAGCGGCTCAGCGGTTCGGAATATGCGCGAGCACGTAGCTCCACACCTCGGTGAAGCTGAGCTCGCCGTCGCGGCGCCGGTCCATGGCCCGGAAGTGCTCCAGCACATAGCCCCAGTGCGTGCGCCGCGCTCCCTGCCGGCTGAGCAGCCGGGTCTGCGGGTCCTCGGCGCGCTCGAAGTGGCGCCACATGTCCAGCCTCATCATGTGGATCATCCGTGCCAGGTCGGGCGGCGGGGTGGACGTTCCGGGCCGGTCGGGCGGCGGCTGCACCAGGCCCTCCATGAGCCGCGCCGGCGGGTGCTGCGAGGCGCTGGCCGGCGGGGCCCAGGCCAGCATGGCGGCCGCGCCCAGGGCGAGCAGACCGGCTGCCCGGCGGGCCCGGGCGAAGCGTCGGCGGAGCCATGCGATGAGAGGGTTCATCGGAAGATCCTCGTGGGCTTGTCGGCGGACCAGGTCCCGCTTGCGACACGGGCATAGAAATGGTCCAGGGTGGTCTTGAAGGCGTCGTGGGTTGCGCGGGTCAGGTACAGCATGTGCCCGCCGGGATACAGGCGAAACTCGATGCGGCGGCCCAGCCTGGCGCCGTGCAGGTCCAGCAGGGTCTGGAAAAACGGCGTGATCAGGTCCTGTTCACCCTGCCCGATCAGCACCGGCAGGTGCCCGCCCAGGTCCATGGCCTCCATCAGGTCGCTCACCGTCTGCGGCATGTGGCTGAGATCGCCGTCGTGGTGCCAGTTCCAGTAGTCGATCTGCCGCGGGTTGAGCAATTCGTAGGGGGCCACGCTGTGGTAGCGCAGGAAGCGGTCGAAGTACTTGCGCTGCGCGGACACGATGGCCTTGTTGAAATAGTCGGCGGCCTGCGCCGGCTGCTCCGGCTTGCCATTGAAGCCCTCATAGCCGCTGGCATGCGCGGGGCTGATCACCGATCCCTCGTAGGGATCGAGCCGGAACGATTCCAGGTCCCAGTCCGCGTTGTCCAGGCGCAGCACGGCCGAGCCGTAGTCCTGGATGTCCATGTTGAACACCCGCGCCCAATCGTCGGCACGCAGCCCGGTGGCGCCGGCCATGACCTGGAACACCTGCTGCTGCGCGCTGGGGAAATCGCCCGCCACGTAGGGCGGCTGATGGGCCTTGGCGAAGGCGCTGCTGCCCACCGTGGCCTGGTAGACCTTGCGCTCCGGCACCCAGGTCTTGCGCACCAGCGCCATGGCACGCCAGGCCTGGCGCGAGGCCTGGGCCACGGTGGCCGATGGATGGGTCGCGGCGTAGTGCACCATCATGTAGCCGGGGATGTCGCCCTCGCAGGACACCGGAGGGATCGAGTAGGCGATGGTGTGGCCGGGCCCTCGCTGCACCGGGTTTCCGACCCCGCCCCAGGCGGTGTCGCAGTTGGACTTGAAGTCCAGGATCGGCGAGTTCATCAGCAGGCCGCTGAGCACCGGGGCGCCCTGGGCCAGCGGTCCCTGCTGCTCCATCAGCCTGGCGACGATGGGGGTGCGGATGCCGCCGTAGGACTCGCCATACACGAACTTGGGGGACATCTCGCGGTGGTTGGCATGCAGCCAGGCATCGATGAAGTCCAGCACCGAATGGGCGTCGGCATCGACGCCGGCGAAGGACTGGTTGGTGCGCGGAGCCACGGCTTCCGACAGCCCGGTGCCCACCGGATCGACGAACACCATGTCGGTGTCGCCCAGCAGGGTGTCGGGGTTCGCCCCGAGCTTGAAGCGCGGGGGCCTGCCCAGCGCGGATCGCGGAATGTTCGCCTCGTCGATGCGCAGGGTGCGTGGCCCCCAGGCTCCCAGCTCGAGATACACGGCCGAGCTTCCCGGACCGCCGTTCCAGAAAAAGGTCACCGGCCGCTTCGCGGCGGGCTGGCCGTCCAGGGTGTAGGCGACGTAGAACATGGTCGCCACGACCTTGCCCGTGCGGCGCGAACGTACCAGCAGGTGGCCGGCCGTCGCCGTGTAGGAGCGCTCCCGCCCCTGCAGCATGAGGTGGTGTCGGGTGACGGCCGCCCCCGCCTTGGCGAAGGCCGGCGGCAGCGACGCCCCGGCGCGCAGATCGTAGGCAACGGGATCGTTGTAGGCATGGTAGGCCGTGGCGCCCGGGCCCGGGCCCGCGCCCTGCCCGCCTCCGCCACAGGCGCCGAGGGCCGCCGTGGCCGCGGCCACGGCGCCCCAGCGCCAGGCCAGGATGCGCCGCGCGAAGCCCGGCCCTCGGAAAATGGGAAGACACTGCGCGAGCCTGCGCGCAGGCGCGCCACGACGGAATCTGAGCATGTTCGAACCAGGTCGGATGACAAAACGCCATGTGCGTGCATGGCACCATCCCCCTTGTTCTCCAGCCCGCGCTGCAAGGGCCGCGGGTTCGCTGCTCGAACAGTAGTCCGGAAATCGACCCCGAGGACCTTGCGCGTAGCCCCGCTACGGCCGGCCTAACGCGCGCTTGCAGGGCTCGGCGCGCCCGCCTGCGCGTAGAAGCGGTCCAGACGGGCCTTGAACAGGGCATGCGAGGGGCGCGTGAGATACAGCATGTGCCCGCCGGGATACAGGTGAATCGGCAGTTTCGTGGCCAGGCCCCCCGCGCGCAGATCGAGCATGGTCTGGTAGAAGGGCGCCGCGGTGTCCTGCTCGCCCTGGGCGATGAGCACCCGCAGCTGCGGGTTCAGGGTCATCGCCTCGTACAGATCGGACACCGACTGGGGGTGGTTGCTGTGGTCGCTGCCGTGGTGCCAGTCCCAATGCGCGGGCCAGCGGTCGACCACGTAGGGACTCGGGTCGCGGTATTCCAGGAAGCTCGACGTGAAACGGCGCTCGGCATGCAGCACGCTGGCGTCCAGGTAATCGGAGCCCGCGACCCAGCGTTCCCAGCGCCCGTTGGGACTGACATAGCCGCTCAGGCGCGCCGGCAGGCGCACCATCGCGTCATAGCGGTCGACCCGGGACCAGGCGCGGTCCCACTGCGCGGCATCCAGGCCCAGCAGGGCCGAGTCGAAGTCCGGCACGTTCATGTTGAAGTCCCGCGCCCAGGCGGAGGCGCGCAGGCCGCTGGCCAGGCCCAGGCGCGCGAAGGCGCGCTGCTGGGAGGCCCCGAAATCGTCTGGCGCATAGGGAAGGAGCCAGTGGGCCGATGCCAGCGTGGCTCGATACGCTCGCCACTCGGGCTTCCACACCTCGCGCGCCAGGGCGATGGCACGCCGCGCGGCCTGCCGGCCCTGGGCCAGGGTCGCATCGGGCCGGGCCTGCGCGTAGTGCACCATCACGTAGCTGGGGACGTAGCCCTCGCAGGACACGGTCGGACGCGTGAAGGCGATGTCTCCATCCGCCAGGCGCACCGAGGGCCGCTTGTCGGCGTACCAGCGCATGTAGCAGTTGGTCTTGTAGTCCAGGATGGGGGAATTCATGATCAGCCCGTCCAGCACCGGCGCCCCGCGCGCCAGCGCTCCATACTGCTCCAGCAGGCGCGCGACGATGGGCGTGCGAATGCCCCCGTAGGACTCGCCGTACAGGTATTTCGGCGACATCACGCGCGCGTTGTCGCGCAGGTAGTCGATGATGAAATCGCGCATCAGGCGGGCATCCGCATCCACGCCCTCGAAGTCGCGGTTGCGGTAGGGCGCGACGGCTTCCGACCACCCCGTGCCGATGGCGTCCACGAACACCATGTCCGTGTCCGGGAGCAGGGTCTGGCGATTGGCATGCAGGCGAAAGCGTGGGGATCGCGCCAGCTCGGCCATGGGCAGCCGGGCCTCGTCGATGTCCAGGGTCCTGGGCCCCCAGCCGCCGAGGTCGAGGTAGATGCTGGAGCATCCCGGCCCGCCGTTCCAGAAGAACGTGATGGGACGCCGTGCCGGATCCTGTCCGTCCAGGGTGTAGGCCACGTAGTACAGCGCCGCCTCGACCCGCGACGGCTGCCCCGGCCGGCGCACCAGCAGGTGTCCCGCCGTCGCCGTGTAGCGCAGGCGCCGGCCGGCCAGCCTGAGGGTGTGCCGGGTCACCGCCGCCGCCTGTCTGGCCGCGGATCGTGCCAGGCTGGCGTCCGGCGCCATGTCGTAGGCGATGGGGTCGTCATAGCCCTGGCCCGCGACCCGCGCGGCCTGCGCGGGCTCGCCGGCTCGCGCGGCGGCGCCGCCGCAGGCCAGCAGCGGCGCGCCCAGCGCCAGGCCCAGGATCAGGTGCAGGCCCGCGCGACGCAGGCGACTCGCACCCATGAGGCGCGGCGAGGATCGGAAAACGCCAGGACGAAGCATGCTCGAAACCGGTTGGGGTGAACGACCGACCGCGCCCGCGCGCGGCACACCCCCCAGCCCTCGCGACCGGCCCCTGGCTCGGGGCCTGCCCGTGCTCGCATCCCGTCCTGCCCGTGGCGGATCCGGTCTTCTCGCGATCACCCCGTGAACATAAGCCCCCGCGAAGCCTCGCGCAGCAGGTTCACGGCGCCCTGACGCGCGGATCCGCGCCGGCAAACGATGACTCTCGATCGGCGCGCCGGGGGCGCGCCGCGGGCCGCTCAGACCCCCTGGGCGTCGCCGGGATGCACCAGCAGCACGGCGCAGCGGCTGTCGCGTGCCACCGCCTC
This sequence comes from Pseudomonadota bacterium, assembly GCA_021808525.1. Classification (GTDB taxonomy): domain Bacteria; phylum Pseudomonadota; class Gammaproteobacteria; order Burkholderiales; family Burkholderiaceae_C; genus Thiomonas_A. Next base: position 22,425 of record JAKBBK010000012.1, on the reverse strand, counting down.
GGCCACGCTGCCCAGCATGAGGTTGCCCACGCCGCTGCGGCCGTGGCTGCCGAGAACGATCAGCTGCGCATCCCAGCGCCGGGCCTCGGCGCGGATGGCGTCGCCCACGCGCGGTGCGTGGCGCCCGGTCTCGACGATGGCGGTGCTGACGTCCACGCCGAACTGGGCGGCGCGATTCATCCAGTCGTCCAGCAGCAGCCTGGCGTCGTCGCTCATCACGCGGCTCACGTCGGCCAGCGCGCCGGCCAGCCCCGCCACGTCGACCACGCAGACCATGCGCAGCGAGGCCTGGAGGGCGCGTGCCAGGCCGATGGCGTGCTCGGCGGCCTGCTGGGCGGTGGCGCTGGCGTCCAGCGCGACAACGATGCGGGAGTACATGGCGGTCTCGGGTTCAGGGGGCGATCCGTCCGGCGCGCAGCGCCTCTTCGGAGTAGGAGAACACCAGGCCGGAGTCGGCACCCAGCAACTCGTGATCCTTGCCGTGGTATTCGAGATGGCCCAGCAGGTGGCGGATCAGGTCCAGGCGGGCCGCCCGCTTGTCGGCCGCGCGCACCACGTACCATGGGGCGTGCAACGTATGGGTGCGCGCGAACATGGTGTCGCGCGCGCGGCTGTAGTCCTTCCAGTGGGCCTGCGCGGCCGCGTCGATGGGGCTGAGCTTCCACTGCTTGAGGGGGTCGCGGCGCCGTGCCTGCAGGCGCCTGCGCTGTTCGTCCCGGTCGATGTCCAGGTAGTACTTGAACAGCCGGACCCCCGAGCGCACCAGCATCTGCTCGAACACCGGCACGGTGTCGAGGAACTCCTGGTACTGCGCCGCGTCGCAGAACCCCATGACGGGCTCGACCCCGGCGCGGTTGTACCAGCTGCGGTTGAACAGCACGAACTCCTGCGCGCTGGGCAGGTGGGGCACGTAGCGCTGGAAATACCAGGCGCTGGATTCGCGGTCGGAAGGCTTGCCCAGCGCGACCACCCGGGTCTCGCGCGGAGACAGGTGCTCGACGATGCGCTTGATGGTTCCGTCCTTGCCGGCCGCGTCGCGCCCTTCCAGGATGAGCAGCAGGCGCTCGTCATGGGCGATCAGGTGCTTCTGGTACTTGACCAGCTCGATCTGCAAGGCGCGCAGGGTCCTGGCGTAGGAATCCGCCCGCGGCTCGGGCGTGGAGTCGTCGCCTGGGGAATCCTGGGCTGCGCTTGCCTTGGTCATGGCTCGGGTTCACACCATGTATTGCCCGCCGTTGACGGCCAGCGTGGCGCCGGTGACGAAGCCGCTGCGATCGTCGACCAGGAAGGATACCGCGTGCGCGATCTCCTCCGGGCGCCCCAGGCGCCCCGCCGGGATCTGCGCCTTGATGCCCTCGAGCACCGCGGCGTCGATGCCGGCCAGCATCTCGGTGTCGGTGTAGCCCGGCGCGACCGCGTTGACGGTGATGCCCTTGCGGGCCGACTCCAGCGCCAGCGCCTTGGTGAACCCGATCACGCCCGCCTTGGCGGCGGAATAGTTGGCCTGTCCCAGCTGCCCCTTCTGGCCGTTGACCGAGGAGATGTTCACGATGCGCCCCCAGGCGCGCGCGCGCATGCCGTCGATGACCGAGCGACACATGTGGAACATGGCGTCGAGATCATCCTGCATGACCTCTCGCCACTGGCGCAGCTCCATGCGGTGCAGCATGGCGTCGCGGGTCACCCCGGCATTGTTGACCAGCACCTCGATGCCGCCGCCGAGTTGGCGTTCCACCTCCCGCACGCCGGCCTGGCAGGCCTCGAAGTCGGCCACGTCCCAGCGGTAGGCGGGCAGCCCGCTGTCCTTGCGGAAGGCCTCGGCGGCCGCTTCGTTGCCGCGGTAGTTCACGGCCACCCGCAGGCCGTCCGCGGCCAGGCGACGCGCGATGGCCGCGCCGATGCCGCGCGTGCCTCCGGTGACCAGGGCGATTCTTGGCATGACATTCTCCCCGGGCCGCCACGGCCCGACGGGGCCGGCAGCCCGCCAGGTTGGAAATCAGGAAGCGCGACCGGCGGCCCCGCGTGCGCGCGCGGCCTGGCGTTGGGGCGCCTCGGGCGCGGCCTGCGCCCCGGCCTGCCCGGCCGCCTCCTGCAGTTGCTGTTGCAGCCGGGCCGCGCCCTGCTGCAAGGCCTCGGACATCGCGGCCTGCACCGAGCCGGCGATGCGCCCGAATTCCTGCAGGTACTGCATGGCGCCGTCCGGGCTTGCCTGCAGCGCCTGCTGGGGCCACGCCGCCCAGTCGCGCGCATCCCGGGCCTGCAGGGCCTCGAACAGGCGCTGCGAGTGGTTGCGCGAGAACTCGCGCATGGCCTGCAACTGCAGGCGGGTGAGCTGCTCGAATCCGTCCATGGCGGCGTCGAACAGGTCGGTCAGGCATTCGACCTCGGCGCGCTGGGCGGCCTGGATCTGGGATTGGGGGTTCATGGCGCGGCTCCTGCGGCGAGTGAGCGGACAAGGTTCACAATCTAGTATCGATCCTGGTCCGCGCCTTGTCCTTGACCTGGATCAGCGGGGCCGGAGCGACGGCGCCACGCGCTCAGACGCCGAAGGGATAGGTATCGGGAACGCCTTCCAGGCTCAGGCTGTCCAGCGCGGTGACGGCGTGGCTGCGGTCGAACCAGATGTACTCGTCGTACTGCTCCGGCAGCACCGATTCGAAGTAGTGGCTGGCCATCTCGGTGTGCGGCCGGTACAGCACCCCGACCGCGCGCTGCAGGCGCGACTCGCGCAGGCCCGCCAGATCGGGGTCCGCGGGCAGCGCGCGCAGGGGCAGCAGCATCCCCGGCACGCCGCTGTCGTGGAACACGCGCTCATGGCTGCCCGCCGCGCTGGGGCGGAGCTCCATCACCTGCATGTCTGCGCCCCAGGATTCGGCTGCCGCGACCTGCCCGGCATGGGTTCCGAATCCGATCGCATAGGCCTGCGCACCGAAGGCCTTGCGGCACAGGCGCCCGAGGTTGAACTCGCCTCGCAGGGCCATCTCGGTGGCGGCCGAGTCGCCCACGTGGGAATTGTGGGCCCAGACGACGGCACGGCTCTGCGGCCCTCGAAAGTCCAGCAGCGTGCGAAGGGTCTCGAACATGTGCCCGTCGCGCAGGTTCCAGGACTCGCGCGAGCCGTAGTACATGGTGCGGTAGTAGCGCTCCGCGTTGGCCACCAGGCGCGCATTCTGCAGCGCATCGAGGAATCGCTCGCCATCGTAGCCGCCGTAGCTGGAGCGGGCCTGCAGCAGTTCGCGCAGCATCGCCACCACGTCGGCCTCGCAGGAGCGATAGCCGGCCGTCAGCGTGGCGCGGGCGTAGCCGGCGGGATCGTCCTCCCAGGGGCTGAGGCAGCCGTAGCGCTGGCGCGCCAGGCGCGCCGTGCGGGGGTCCACGCGCTCGAGGTAGTCCAGCACGCGCTCGATGGATCCGTACAGGCTGTAAAGATCCAGTCCATAGAAGGCCGCCCGCAGCCGCGGCTGCTGCGGCGCATTGAATTCCCGCAACCAGTCGACGAATCCGGCCACCTCGCGATTGCGCCACATCCAGGCCGGAAAGCGCGCGAAGGCCTTCCAGCGCGATGCGGGCTCCTCGGCGTGGCGCACGTACTGGTCGATGCGCGCGCAGTCGGGCCAGTCCCCCTCGACGGCGACGAAATCGAATCCCCGCTTCTCGATCAGGGCCCGCGTGATGCGCTGGCGCATGCGATAGAACTCGGAAGTCCCATGCGTGGCCTCGCCGATCAGCACCACGCGCGCGCGCCCGATGCGCCGCAGCAGCGGCTCCAGGTCGGCGGCGTCGAGTTCCCCGAAGGCTTCGCCGGCACGGCCCACGGCCACCGCCAGCCGCGCCTGCGCGGCCTCGGCGGAGTCGGCGCCGCCGCGCCGCGCGCCGGCAGCCGCCCGCTCCCGCGGCAGCGCCGCCGGGGCCTCGGGCGCCAGGCGCAGGTCCGCGAGGTCCTCGGACTCGAAGCGCAAGCCGGATACGCGGCGCGTGCGCACGAGCTCCAGCACCGTGGGGCTGCCGGCCTGGGTCATCACCAGCCGACCTCCGACCCGCAACTGCTCCCGCAAGGCCTGCGCCGAGGCCTCGATCCCAGGCTGCACCAGGATGGCGTCGTAAGGCCCCTGCTGCTCCCAGCCGGCCGAGGCCTCGCCGTGGCGCACATGCACCTCGCGCAGCCCCTGCAGCGCGAACAGCGCCGCCGCGCGCTCGGCCAGGCGCGCGTCGGGCTCCACGGTGCGCACCTCGGCGGCCAGTCGGGCGAGCACCGCGCTGCCATAGCCGCAGCCCGTGCCGATCTCCAGCACCTTCTCCCCGCCGCGCAGGTCCAGCGCCGCCAGGGCCACGGCCAGCAGGTAGACCTGGGGCAGCAGCCGGCCGTCCTCGAGGCGCAGCGAGACTTCCTCGTAGGCGGCGTCGCGCGCCGCCTCGGGCACGAAGCGCTCGCGCGGCACCTGCTGCAAGGCCGCGAGCACCCGCTCGTCGTCCACGCCCCGCGATGCGATCTGCTGGCGCACCATGGCCTGGCGCCTGCGCGCGTAATCCGGGTGTTCCATCGGACTTCTCCTGCACGACCGCGCGCCGGCCCGGCACGCCAGCCACAGTGTGCGCCAGGCCTGCCGGGCATTCCTTGACGTGGCGCAGCCCCCTGCAGCCGCCCCCCGCCGTTGGCCCTCGCCGCCGGCCCCTGCGGTCGGCCCCTCGCGGTCCGCCGCGGCCTGGCTCAGCGCAACAGGATGGGCTCGCCGTCGCCGGGAATCTGGTGGGCGATGCCCAGTTGCTCCAGGCGCTGCGCGAAGCTCCGCATGGCGGTTTCCAGATCGCCGTGCACCAGGAACACCCTGCGCGTGCGGCCGCAGCCCTTCAGCCAGGCCAGCAGCTCGCTGCATCCGGCGTGGGCGGAGAAGCCGTTGATGGTGTGGATGCGCGCGCGCACCTCGATATCCTGGTCGAACAGGCGAACCTGGCGCGCGCCGTCGATGATGCGCCGAGCCAGGGTTCCCTGCGCGGCGAAACCCACGAAGACCACGCTGTTCGACTGGTTGCCCAGGTTGTGGCGCAGGTGGTGGCGCACGCGCCCGCCGCTGCACATTCCGGAGCCGGCCATGATCACGGCACCGCCGCGGATGGTGTTGATGGCCATCGACTCCGCCGTCTCGCGCGTCAGGCGCAGACCCGGGAGCTGCAGCGGATCGCGGCCGTGCAGCCGGGCGGCGAAGTCCGGGCGCAGGCAGCGCGGGTAGCGCAGGAAGATCTCGGTGGCGGAAATCGCCATCGGCGAGTCGAGGAACACCGGCAGGTGACGGGGCAGGCGCCGCTGCTCCACGGCCCGCGCCAGCACGTACAGCAGTTCCTGCGCGCGCTCCAGCGCGAAGGTGGGAACGATCACGTTGCCGCCGCGGGCCAGGGTGTCGGCCACCGCATGCACCAGCTCCTCGTAGGAGGCCTGCCAGTCGCGATGGTCGCGGTCGCCGTAGGTGGTCTCCATCACCACGTAGTCGGGATGGTTCGGGGGCGCCTGCGGATCGCGCAGCAGAGGGCGGCCCGGGTTGCCGATGTCCCCGGAGAAGAACACGCTGCGGCGCTCCCCCGCGTCCTCGAGTTCGAGCAGGATGGACGCGGAGCCCAGGATGTGCCCGGCGTCGACGAAGGTGGCATGCACGCCGGGGGCCACTTCGAGGCGCGCGCCGTACTCCACCGAGCCGTCGAAGAAATCCATGGCGTGAAAGGCATCCGCCAGGGTGTACAGGGGCTCGGCGGCCTCGCCGGCGTGCCGGCCATGGCGCTGCGCGCGGCGGGCATCCTCCTCCTGCAGTCCCGCGGCGTCCGCCAGCACCAGGCGCGCCAGCTCGCGCGTGGCCGCGGTACAGATGATGCGCCCCTGGAAGCCCCGCTTGACCAGCAGGGGAATGCGGCCGCAATGGTCCAGGTGGGCATGGGTGAGCAGCAGCACGTCGACCCCGGCCGGGTCGAAACCGAATTCGGCGGCATTCTCCTCGGCCAGTTCGCGCCCCCCCTGGAACAGGCCGCAATCGACCAGCACGCTGGCGGACTCGGTGCGCACCAGGTGGCACGAGCCGGTCACCTGCTTGGCCGCGCCGTGGCAGGACAGTCGGATCATGGCGGGTTCTCCTTCACGCTCGCGGTGATGTCCCCCAGGGCCTGCGCCAGCTCGGCCTCGAGGCGGATGACTTCCACCCCTGGCGGCGGCTCCACGCTGTCGGTGCAGGCCACCCGCGCGGCCCCGGAGGCACGCAGCAGCTCCAGCGCATCCAGCGCGAACAGGCCGTGGGTGACCACGCAGGCCGCGGGGGCCATGGCGCGCCCGCGCAGGGACTCCAGCACCACCGCCAGGGTGCGCCCGGAGCTGGCGATGTCGTCCAGCAGCACCGGCGTGCGGCCTGACCAGGCTCGCAGGTCGGGCAAACGGCTGGATACCTCGAGGTCGCCCCGGCGCTGCTTGTCCAGCACCAGCATGGGCGCGTGCACGCGCTCGGCCACCTCGGCCACCCATTGGCGGCTCTCGGCGTCGGGGCCGATGAGCAGGGGCTGCTCGATTTCGCTGGCGACCCAGCGCGCGATCGGAGCGGCCGCGTGCACCACCCGGCTGCGCAGGCTGTACACCCGATCCAGGGAATCGATGCGGTGCAGATGCGGATCCACCGTGAGCAACCAATCGAAATGACCCGACAGCAGGGCCGCGTAGATGCGCGCGGAGACCGCCTGCCCGGGCTCGAAGGCCCGGTCCTGGCGCATGTAGGCCAGGTAGGGCGCGACCAGGCCCAGCCGCGCGGCCCCGAGCTCGCGCAGCGTGGCCGCGGCCATCAGCAGGGGCACCGTCAGCGCATCGGGATCGCGCAGCGTGCACACCAGCGCCGCCTCCATGCCCGGCGGCTGCACTCGCACCAGGGATTCGCCATCGGGAAAGCGGTGCAGCCACAGCCCGGCCCGCCGCACCCGCGGCCCCAGGCGGGCGGCCAGCGCATCGGCCCGCGCCTCGTTGCCCGGCATGGCATACAACTGCAGCGCTCCGGCATGCGGCCCGTTCATGTCGGCTCCAGGTGGAACATGCCCGGGTGGCCCCGCACGAAGTCCAGCGCGTAGTCCAGTTCGCCCTGCGACTCGGCGTGCAACTCGAACAGGGGCCGGCCGCGCTCGACCCGCTCGCCGACATGCGCCCCCAGCAGCAGGCCGGCGGTGCGCGCGTGCGGCGCGCCGGCCAGCTTGGCCGCGCGCGCCAGCAGCCGGTTGTCGATGGCCTGCACCCGCCCCGTGCAGGGCGCCGGCACGGGGCGCTGGAACGGCGCCACGCCAGGCTCGCGAAAGGCTCCCTGGGCCTCGCAGATGGCCTGGAACTTGCGCAGCGCGCGGCCGTCGGCCAGCACCCCCGCGGCCAGCTCGCGCGCGGCAGCGGTGGCTCCCGCGGGTACCCGCCCGCCCAGTTCGATCACCGCCGCGGCCACGTCCAGCGCCCGCTCGCGCAGATCGGCGCTGGCCTGCGGATGGTTGCCCAGCACGCGCAGCACGTCGTGCGCCTCCAGCGCCGGGCCGATGCCCCGACCCACCGGCTGCGAACCGTCGGTGATCATGCCGGCCAGGCGCAGGCCCAGCGCGCTGGCGCTGGCCTGCAATGCGCGCAGCAGAGACTGCGCCTGCTCGGCGCTGCGCACCTTGGCGCTGGGGCCCATGGGAATGTCGATGACCACGTGGGTGGATCCGGCGGCGGCCTTCTTGGACAGCACCGAGGCCACCAGCTGGGCCTCGCTGTCCAGGTCGAGCATGCGCTCGACGCGGATCAGGAGGTCGTCCGCCGGGCTCATGTTCATCGCCCCGCCCCAGACCATGCAGCCCCCCTCGGCCTCGACCACGCGGCGCATGCGCGGCAGGTCGAGGTCCACGCAGGTCACGGTCTCCAGGGTATCGGCGGTGCCCGCGGGCGAGGTGATGGCGCGCGAGCTGGTCTTGGGCATGATCAGCCCGAGCGCGGTGGCGATGGACACCACGATGGGGGTGGTGCGGTTTCCGGGCAGGCCGCCGATGCAATGCTTGTCGACCACCAGCGCGTGGGGCCAGCTCATGCGCGCCCCGCTATGCACCATCGCCCGGGTCAGCCCGGTGACTTCGGCACGGTTCATGCTGCCGGCCGCGCAGGCCACCAGGAAGGCGGCGATCTCCACGTTGGACAGTCGCCCGGCCACGGTGTCGGCGATGATCGCCTCGAAGGCCCCCTCGGCCAGGCGCTGGCCGAAGATCTTGGCCCGCACGTGGCTCATGGCGTCGCTGGGCCGCGCGAAACGGAATCGAAGCCGCTCGTCGGCGCGCGGTTGCAGGCGCAGCCAGGCGGCCTCCGACAGGCCGACCTCGTCGGGACCGAGCAGGCCGCCGGAGCTGAGGATGTTCAGCGTGGCGACGATGCTGGTGCGCTCGCCCAGCACCTCGATGCGCGCATGCGCCTCGAAACCCTCGGCACGCACGACGGGAGAGTCCGCGCGCAGAACCACCACGGGTTCGTGGTGGGTGTCCACGCCCAGGCGTCTCGGCAGCAGCGAGAACGACGGGGCATCGCCTGGTACGGAATCGTCCATGGCACGACCTGGAAGTCCTGGGCGCGTCCAGCATAGCGCCCCCGCCCGGGCGGCGGCCTTGATCCAGATCGCATCGGCGCGCACCCAGGGCGCGCCCCGCCCCGGACGCCTGCGCGGATCAATCGGGATCGGCGAACAGCAGCTTGGCCACCGTCTGGTTGTCGATCGGCTCGTCGAACAGCGAACGCACCAGCAGGTCGCTGCCCAGCAACTGGGGCGCGAACAGCAGGTCGGGCTGGACGCGCCGGATCTTCGCCACGTGGCGGGCGTCGTTGACCCCGGCGATGGTCTTCACGCCGGGAGCCAGTTCCTTGACCGCCAGCACGGCGAAGGCGTTCTCGGCGTCGTCCTCGCGCAGGGTCAGCACCGCCTTGGCATGCGGCACGCCGGCCCGCTCCAGCACTTCGTTGCTGGTCGCGTCCCCCACGACCACGTCGGCCTCGGGCGGAAAGGGAGACGCCGCGGCGGAGGAAACCACCACCGTGACCGGAACCCCGCGCTGCTGCAAGGCCTTCCAGGTCGTGTAGGCCAGCGCCGAGATGCCGAGGATGACGTAGTGATTGCGGCGTTGCTGCTTTTGCATGCGACCCTCCAGAGCCCGCTTGATGCTTCCGCCGATCACCGGGCCGATGATCAGCGACAGCGTGGTCGCGAACACCGTGATGCCCAGCACGATCAGCGAGACCGTGAACATGCGCGCATGCAGGGTGCGCGGAACGATGTCCCCGTAGCCCACGGTGGACATGGTCTCCACCGCGTAGTACAGGGCCGTGCCCAGGTTGCGGATGGGCGGCGTGTAACCCTCGCCGAACCACAGGCTGCCCAGCATGCCGTACAGCATCAGGCTGCCGATGCTCAGCAGCGCGAACAGCGAGCCCGCGGCGATGCTGCTGCGGTTGAAGCGACGCGCCCACAGCAGCAGCACGGCCAGCTGCAGCAGGCACAGCACGAACAGGGGCCCGATGCGATGCGCGGACACCAGCGCGTCCCCGGCGCCCAGCAGGCTGAGCAGCAGCGTGATCACCCAGGCCACCCGCGCGCGGGCCAGCAGCCCCAGGCTCATGAGCACCAGTCCCAGGCCCAGCAGCACGCGCGGCAGCACCAGCATGTCGGCCAGGCCCAGCGCCGCCTGGGGATCGTTCAGCATGCGCAGCGAACTGGCGACATGCGCGAACTGCGGACGCATCAGCAGGGCGCCGGCGGCCGCCGCCAGCAGCGCCGCCAGGGCCTGCGGCCCGGCCGAGTTCCAGACCCGCCGCAGCACCCCGATGCGCGACTCGACCAGCCCCGGCAGCGCGCGCAGGCGCTGCGCCGGTCCCCCCGCCTCGTCCCGGCTCATCGCGGCGGCTCCGGTGCGCGGTCCGCCGGCAGCAGCTTGCCGGGGTTGAACAGACCCTGGGGATCCAGCGCGGCCTTGACGGCGCGCATCAGGTCCAGCGCCACCGGGCTCTTGTAGCGCGCCAGCTCGGGGGTCTTGAGCTGCCCCACGCCATGCTCGGCGGAAAAACTGCCGCCGCAGGCGGCCGCCGCGTCGTGCACGATGCGGTTGCACAGTTCCTGGTGCCGCGCCAGGAATTCCGGGCCGTCCGCCCCCAGGGGAGCCTGCACGTTGTAGTGCAGGTTGCCGTCGCCCAGGTGCCCGAACACGATCAGCCGCGCGCCGGGCAGCGCCTGCAGCACCAGCTCGGCCGTGCCCTCGACGAAGGCGGCCATGCGCGAGATGGGCACCGAGATGTCGTGCTTGATGTTCAGGCCCTCCTGCGCCTGCGCCAGGGGAATGTGTTCGCGCAGCGCCCACATCGCGTCGGCCTGCGCCAGCGACTGGGCCACCACCGCATCGCGCACCAGGCCGCGCTCCAGCGCATCGCCCAGCACCTGTTCCAGGCGCTGCTGCGCGTGCTCCTCGCTCTCGGCGTCGGACAGCTCCAGCAGCACGCACCAGGGCGCCTCCAGCTCGAAGGGGCGCGCCAGTTGCGGGAAATGCTGGGCCACCAGGCGCAGGCTGTGGGCGCTCATCAGCTCGAAGCCGGTGAGTCCGGCGTCCAGCGCGGCGCGCGCCCGCTCGAACAGGCGCACCGCGTCGTCCGCGTGCGCGAGCTGCGCCAGCGCGGTGCGCCGGGCACGCGGACGCGCGTACAGCTGCAGGCTGGCCGCGGTGATCAGGCCCAGCGTGCCTTCCGAGCCGATGAACAGGTCGCGCAGGTCGTAGCCGGTGTTGTCCTTGCGCAGGCTGGACAGGCCATGCCACACCTCGCCGCGCGCCGTCACCACTTCCAGGCCCAGGCACAGGGCGCGGGCGTTGCCGTAGCGCAGCACCGCGGTGCCCCCGGCATTGGTGGACAGGACTCCGCCGATGGTGGCGCTGCCCTCGGCCGCCAGGCTGAGGGGAAACAGCATGCCCTGCTGTTCCGCCGCTTCCTGCACCGCCTGCAGGATGCAGCCGGCCTCGGCGACGATCACGCCGTCGGCCGGAGAGATCTCCCGGATGCGATTCAGGCGCCGCAGGGACAGCAGCAACTGCTCCCCGCTGCCGTCGGGCGTCGCGCCGCCGACTAGGCCGGTGTTTCCCCCCTGCGGCACCAGGGCGATGCCGTGCGCGGCGCACAATTGCACGACTTCCGCCACCTGCGCGGTATCCCCCGGGGAGGCCAGCGCCAGGGCGCGGCCCTGGTAGCGCCCGCGCCAGTCGCGGGTCCAGGCGGCGATGTCCCCGGCCTTGTGCTGCACGTGGCCCGCCCCCAGCAGCGCCTGCAGCGCGTCGAGAAAACGCTCGGTGCCGCGCGGCGGGGTCACGAGCCCTCTCCCAGGCGCCGCGCCACGTCGGCCAGGCGACGCCCGAGCGCCTGCGCGAGCTGCCATTCGTCCTCGGTGGTCGCCAGTGCCGCGTCGGCGCCGGCGTGGTGGCTGGCGCCATAGGGGCTGCCTCCGCTGCGCGTGGCCCCCAGCCGGGCCTCGGTATAGGGCAGCCCCACCAGCAGCATGCCATGGTGCAGCAACGGCAGCATCATCGACAGCAGGGTCGTCTCCTGGCCGCCGTGCAGGCTGCCGGTGGAGGTGAACACGGCGGCCGGCTTGCCCGCCAGCGCCCCCGAAAGCCACAGGGTCGCCGTCTGGTCCCAGAAGTATTTCATCGGCGCGGCCATGTTGCCGAAACGCGTGGGCGAGCCCAGCGCCAGCCCCGCGCATTCCTGCAGGTCGGCGAGCTCGACATAGGGGGGCCCGTCGGAGGGAATCGGCGGATCGGGGGTCTCGACCCGCGAACTCACGCGCGGCACCGTGCGCACGCGGGGCAGCATGCCGGGCACTTCGGCCACGCCGCGGGCAATGGCTTCGGCCAGTTCGCGGGTTCCGCCGTGTACGCTGTAGTAGAGGATCAGAATTTCTTGCATGACTCCATCCTATGCGCGACTGGACCGCCCGACCTGACATGCTGCGCCTGCTGCGCATGCTGCGCGCGCTGCGCGAGCGCTTCGAGCAGTGCCGCCTGGCGCAGACGGCGGGCAGCCTGACCTTCACCACCCTGATCTCCCTGGTGCCGCTGCTGGCGGTGGGCCTGTCGCTGTTCACCGCCTTCCCGGCTTTTCGCCACATGGAGCAGCACCTGCAGCAGCGCCTGGCCAGCACCATGCTGCCACCGCGCATCGCCGACACCGTGCTGGGCTATCTCAACGCCTTCGCGGCGCGCGCCGCCGGGCTCGGCGTGGCCGGAGTGGCCGGGCTCGCGCTGAGCGCCACCTCGCTGATGCTCACCGTGGACCGCGCGCTCAACGGCATCTGGTTCACCGCGCGACCCCGCCCCCTGGGCCAGCGCGTGCTGTTGTACTGGGCCGCGCTCACGCTGGGGCCGCTGGCCATGGGCTCCACGCTGGCCGTGTCCTGGGCCGCGCTGGCCTCCCGTCACGGCCTGCTGCACCATATGCCGGGAACGGCCGGCGCCTTCCTGACGGCGCTGTCCTGGCTGTTCGTCGCGCTGGCGCTGGGTGCGCTGTACCGTTTCTCGCCCAATGCCGACGTGCGCTGGCCCGACGCCCTGGGGGGAGCCGCGCTGGCCGCCGTGGGCTTCGGGCTGGCCGGGCGCGTGTTCACCTGGTACGTGGGCAGCGCGGCCAACTTCACCGCGGTCTACGGCACCTTCGCGGCGCTGCCCATGTTCCTGCTGTGGATCTACTGCAGCTGGATGGTCGTGCTTCTGGGCGCGATGGTCGCCGCGCACCTGCCCCTGCTGCGCCTGCATGCCCAGCCCCATGCGCGGGGCCCCGGCACCGATTTCCTGCTGGCCCTGCGCCTGCTGCGCCTGCTCGAACAGTCGCGCGGCTCCGGGGATGCGGGGCGGGACATCCTCGCCCTGGGCTCCAGCCTGCGCTGCGACCCGCTGCACCTGCGCCCGCTGCTGGATCTGCTGGAGCGTCTGGGCTGGGTGGGGCGGGTCGCCCCCTCGCCTCGCCATCGATGGTTGCGCTGGGCCCTGCTCGTGGACCCGCGCCAGGCACCGGCCCAGGCCCTGCTGGACCAGCTCGTGCTGGACCACCATGCGGCGGCCGGGGCCTCCACGCGCCTGGCCCGGGCGCTGCAGCCGCTGCAGGCGCTGAGCCTGCACGATCTGCTGCAACACGAAACCGCTTGAAACCCGGCTTGCGCCCGGGGCGACATACGCCGGAATAACCCCACGCACACTGCATGAAGACTGGCGCCGTAGCCGGCATGGAAGGCAAAATGCCCTCAGGCCCGACCCGGTCGCCCGCGGGGGCCTGTGATGCCGCGCGTACACGCGGGGCGCCCCTCTCGTCGATCCGAGGCGCGAACATGCAGATCACGGTGCACCGAGGTCCCGAACTCTGGCGCGAGCCCCGAAGCATGGCCGGGGCCACCTACAACCTTGCGCGCACGCTGCAGATGCGCAGCGCCAATGGCGTGGCCTTCGTACCCATCCGCAGCCTGCAGGTGCTGGCCATCGTGGACCGCGACGAATTCGTGTTCGTGGACAGCCAGCAGCGAGCCCTCGCCCTGCTGGCCTGGGAGCGCCTGCGCCCCGACCACCGAACGGGGCTGGACCAGGCCGTGGATTTCGAGGCGGTGGGCTACGGCGAGCCGGCGCGCGACGCCATGCGCCGACTGCCACGGGAATTCCATGAGGCCTTGCACGCCGTCGCCCAGCGCGCCCGCGGCGACCGGCCCGCCACGCTGCTGCACCTGCCGGCCCGCGGGGAACGCCGCGGGCGCGGCAGCTGAACCTGCCGGTGCCGCCGGCCGCTACTCGTCGTCGCCCAGCTCGGGGTCCCAGCCGCGGGCGCGCGCCTGTTCGATGGCCTGCCGGTACACGGCCTGGTGGCGCTGAAGCAAGTCGGCGGGCAACTTGCTGGGCAGGCCGCCGTGGCGATCCCATGCCTGCTCGACGCGCTGCGTGAGCTCCTGCATGCGACCCAGGCTCCAGCCGGCGCAATCCTCGTCGTCGGCGATCAGCCCGAATACCCGGGCGTCCAGCACGATGCGCCCGAGTTGGGTCAGGCCGTGGCGGTCGGCGTTCAGGCCGGGGTAGACGGAAGCGGGGGAGTTCATCGGGCGGCTCCGGTGACACCGTGGTCGACGTAGTCCAGTGCCGAGCCGAAGCGTTCGGTCAGGACCTGCCCGCCGCGCACGGCCAGGCCCAGGTCGCGCAGCAGGCCGTCCTTCAGGCCGTAGCAGCAGGCGTGCACCTCCACATGCTGGCCGCGGGCCCAGGCGTCCTGCAACACCGTGGTGCGGCACACGTTGTGCGCCTGCTCGAGGGCGTTGAGCTCGCACAGCCGGTCCCAGCGCTGGTCTTCGGGCAAGGCGGCCAGGCGCGCGGCGTGGCGTTCCATGACATCGCCCACGTGGCCCAGCCAGTTGTCCACCAGGCCCACGCGCGCCCCGTCCAGCACGGCCTTGACGCCGCCGCAGCCGTAATGCCCGACCACCAGGATATGCTCGACGCGCAGCACGTCGACGGCGAACTGCAGCGTGGACATGGAGTTCATGTCCGAGTGCGGCATCACGTTGGCCACGTTGCGGTGCACGAACACCTCTCCCGGCGCCAGGTCGATGACCTCGTTGGCGGGAACCCGCGAATCCGCGCAGCCGATCCAGAAATACTTCGGCGCCTGCAGGCGCGCCAGCGTGGGAAAGAAGTCCGGGCGCGTCTCGTTGACGCGACGTACCCAGCGGCGGTTGTTGTCGAACAGCGCGGCGTAGTCGGGATCGAATTCCTGGGGCATGGAGGTCCTGGTGCTGTGGCTTGCGCTCCATGCTAACGCCTCCCTACTCCACCACCGCCTTGTTCGCAAGGGAAGGCCCTTCGACCCATGGGCACACACTCCGGGGGGAATGTGGCCCATGCGCCACGCGCCAGGGTTCAGAAACTGTGGGAAAGCCCCAGCGACACGCCGTTGGAGCGGCGCCCCACGATGCCGTGCACCACATCCCCGGCGGCGCCCACGGCCAGATCGGTGCCCAGGCGGGTCGGCGTGGCGCCGTCGTTCACGATATGCGCCGCCGACGCGTACACCAGGGTGCGCGCCGACAAGGGCAGGCTGTAGCCCACGGCGACCTGGGTGGCGTACGAGGGTTCCACCCGCCTGGGCGCGGGGGCCATGGAATCGATGTGGCGCCCGACCGAGGCCATGAGCCGGCCCCGGCCCAGCGGCAGGCCCAGGCCCAGGTCGATCATGCGCTGGCGCCCGGTGGCGCCGTCGGCACTGCCCTGCTGGGCCTGCGCGTACAGGTCCAGCGCGCCCAGGCCCAGGCTGGCGTAGACCTGCCACAGGCGATAGGGCTCGCCCCGCGGCTGCCCGGCAGCCGTGTAGGCGTGACGCCAGCGGCTCCAGTCGGCGCCCAGGGTGAGCGCGGCGCCGCGGTAATGCGCGCCGACGATCCAGGCCTGGGGGTCGCGCGCGTCGTCGGTGTCGTCGTCCGTCCGGGTGCCTCGGGCATGCGGCGTGTACTGGGCCTGCAGCCCGAAGCCGCCGAGATCCGGCGTGAACCAGCTCAGCGCCTGGCTGAGCCGCGACATGTCGAGCCCGGCGCGGTTGTTGCCCACCAGGGAGAGATTGCCCGCCTGGCCCAGGAAGGCCCCCTCGAAGGCATCGCCCTGCGCGGAATGCTCGTCCAGCAGCGTGACCTGGCGCCCGGCGCGCAGCGTGCCCAGCCTTCCTTCCAGCCCGATCCAGGCCGCGCGCTGCATGAAGCCCCCGCCGGAGCATTCGGGATCGCCGCCGGCGTCGAGCTGATTCAGGCCCACGCCGCAAAAGCCCGTCTCCGCCAGGAAGTCGAGCTTCAGGCCGGGCGACAGCGCGGTGTTGCCGCGCACGCCCAGGCGCGAGCCGGTGACGCCGCCGGCCCCCATGCCGGTGACCGAGGTGGGCACCGGCCCGGCATCGGGGTCGAAGGGATGCTGTCGCACGCCGCTGAAGCGCGCGACGCTGACGTCGATGGAGCCATAGAGTTGCAAGGTGGAATCCTGCGCCTGGGCGCAGCCGCAGCAGGCGGCGGCTGCGCCGCCTGCCTGCACAAGCCATCGGGAGAGCTTCATGGTCGGGATCGCGAGGTCGGAACCGAGGGCCTTCGACCACGCCGCCGCCAACGCGCCCGGCATGCTCCTCCCCGCGCCCTCGCCGACGAGGGGGAGGAGGACCTTGTAGGCGGCGCGATACCCGCGTGTCGCCCACGACCCCGAGACCTGACGGGCTGTCAGGTCACCGGGTCATGCTGCATGCATGCCACGGTCCCCGCGGCCGCGGGGACGAGGGCGGGGACCGGGTTGGGTCGCGCCGCGGGCTCAGGCCGCGCACAGGCGGGCTCGCGCCGCCTGGTACTCGGTCTGCAGGCGCCGCACCAGCGCGTGCGCCGGCAGGACCTCGTGCACCGCGCCGATGCCCTGCCCGCAGCCCCAGATGTCCTTCCAGGCCTTGGCTCCGCCGATGGCGGCCGCGAAGTCCATCTGGCTCGGGTCTCCCTCCGGCAGGTGCTCGGGATCCAGACCCGCGGCCACGATGGAGCCGCGCAGGTAATTGCCCAGCACGCCGGTGAACAGGCTGGAGTAGACGATGTCGCGCGCGCTGGAATCCACCACCATCTGCTTGTAGGCGTCGACCGCGCGCGCCTCCTCGGTGGCGATGAAGGCGCTGCCCATGTAGGCCAGGTCGGCGCCCATGGCCTGCGCGGCGAGGATGGAGTCGCCGCGCGCGATGGCACCCGACAGCACCAGGGGGCCGTCGAACCAGGCGCGGATTTCCTGCACCAGCGCGAAGGGCGACAGCGTGCCGGCGTGCCCGCCCGCGCCTGCCGCCACGGCGATGAGTCCGTCGGCTCCCTTCTCGATGGCCTTGTGCGCGAAGCGATCGTCGATGACGTCGTGCAGCACGATGCCCCCCCAGGAGTGCACGGCCTGGTTCACCTCGGGGCGTGCGCCCAGCGAGGTGATCACCAGCGGCACCCGGTAGCGCGCGCACAGCTCCATGTCGTGCTCCAGGCGCTCGTTGCTGCGATGCACGATCTGGTTCACGGCGAAGGGCGCCGCCGGCTGCTCGGGATGCGCGCGATCCCAGGCGGCCAGCGCCTCGGTGACCTGCGCCAGCCACTCGTCGAGCTGGGAGGCCGGGCGCGCGTTGAGCGCCGGAAAACTTCCCACGATGCCCGCGGTGCACTGCGCGATCACGAGCTCGGGGTTGGAGATGATGAACAGGGGCGAGCCGATCACCGGCAGGCGCAGGCGGGACAGGACAGCGGGCAGGGACATGGGCGCGGGGCTCAGAAAAGCTCGGCGGGAAGCGCCATGACGCTGTCGGCCCCGTCGACCACGGCGTCGCGCAGCGCCGCGCATCGCGGCAGCAGGTGGGCGCAGAAGAACTCGGCGGTGGCCTGCTTGGCCCTCGCGAAATCGCCCTCCTCGGCGGGCAGCGCCCCGGCGGCAAGCCAGGCCCGGCCCATCTGCCAGGCGCTGAACAGGTAGCCGCACAGCATCAGGTAGGGCACGCTGCCGGCATAGGCTCTGTCGGGCGCCTCGGCGCCGTTGCGCACCAGGAAGTCGACCACGTCGCCATAGGCGCGCAGGGCCTCGTCCAGGCGGGCCGCCATGACGCGCGCCCCGGCCTGCGAACGGCCGGCCAGTTCCTGCTGGGTCGCGCGCACGCGCTCGGCGAACTTGCCCGCCAGCGCCCCGGAATCACGCAGGGTCTTGCGCCCTACCAGGTCATTGGCCTGGATGGCCGTGGTGCCCTCGTAGATCGGCAGGATGCGCGCGTCGCGGTAATGCTGCGCGGCCCCGGTTTCCTCGATGAAACCCATGCCTCCGTGCACCTGCACCCCCAGCGAGCTCACCTCGAGGCTGACCTCGGTGCTGAAGCCCTTGACCACCGGCACCAGGAATTCGTAGGCGGCCGTGTGCGCGGCGCGGCGCGAGGCGTCGGTCTCGCCGATGCCCAGGTCGTGCAGCCCGGCGGCGACCAGGGCCAGCGCGCGCGAAGCCTCGGTGAGCGCGCGCATGGTCATGAGCATGCGCCGCACATCGGGGTGGTGCACGATGGTCGTGGACTCGCGCGCCCCCGGAGGACGCGACTGCACGCGCTGGCGCGCGTAGGCCGCGGCCTGCTGGTAGGCGCGCTCGGACAGGCCCACGCCCTGCATGCCCACGGCATAGCGAGCCGCGTTCATCATGATGAACATGAATTCCAGCCCGCGCCCGGGCTCGCCCACCATCTCGGCGATGGCGCCGGGGCCGACCTCGCCCTTGTCGTCGCCGTACAGCAGCACCGCGGTCGGGCTGGCCTTGATGCCCAGCTTGTGCTCCAGGGAAGCGCACCAGACGTCGTTGCGCCGGCCGTCCTCGAGCACCTTCGGGGCGATGAACAGCGAGATGCCCTTGACCCCGGCCGGAGCGTCCGGCAGGCGCGCGAGCACCAGGTGGACGATGTTGTCCGCCATGTCGTGTTCACCGTAGGTGATGAAGATCTTCTGCCCGAACAGCCGATAGCTTCCATCGTCCTGCGGCACGGCTCGGGTGCGCACCAGCGCGAGGTCCGAGCCGGCCTGGGGCTCGGTGAGATTCATCGTGCCGGTCCACTCGCCCGACACCAGGCGCGGCAGGTAGCGCGCCTGCTGCGAAGCCGACCCGGCGGTGAGCAGCGCCTCGATGGCGCCGTCGGTGAGCAGCGGGCACAGCGCGAAACTCAGGTTCGCGCTGTTGAGCATTTCATTGCAGGCCGCCCCGATCAGCTTGGGCAGGCCCTGGCCGCCATGCTCCTGCGGGTGCTGCAAGCCCTGCCAGCCGCCCTGGGTGAAGCTGGCGTAGGCCTGGCGGAACCCCGGCGAGGTGCTCACCGCACCGTCCTTCCAGGTCGAGGGCTGGGTGTCGCCGGAGCGATTCAGCGGCCCGACGACCTCGCGCGTGAAACGCGCGCATTCTTCCAGCACGGCGGCGGCGGTCTCTGCGTCCGCGCCGGCCTCGCGATAGGCGGGAGTCGCCGCCACCTCGTCCAGCCCGGCGAGCTTGCCGAGCACGAACATCATGTCCTTCACCGGGGCGTTGTAGTCACTCATCGGGGCATCCAGCAGGAAGATCCGGCCGGGGTCGCCCCGGCCCGGGGGAGATCAGAGAGCGCCCACCATCTCGGGCACGGCGGTGAACAGGTCGGCCACGAGTCCGTAGTCGGCCACGCCGAAGATCGGCGCCTCCTCGTCCTTGTTGATGGCCACGATCACCTTGGAGTCCTTCATGCCGGCCAGGTGCTGGATGGCCCCGGAGATGCCCACGGCCACGTACAGCTGGGGGGCCACGATCTTGCCGGTCTGCCCCACCTGCCAGTCGTTGGGCGCGTAGCCCGCGTCCACCGCGGCGCGGCTGGCGCCCAGGGCCGCCCCCAGCTTGTCGGCCAGCGGGGTCATCACGGCCTCGAAATTCTCCTTCGAGCCCAGCCCGCGCCCGCCCGAGACCACGATCTTCGCGCCGCCGAGTTCCGGGCGCTCGCTCTTGGTCTGCTCGCGCCCGGCCAGCCGGCTCTTGCCGCTGTCGGCCGCCGCGGCCACCTGCTCCACCGCGGCGCTGCCGCCCTCGGCGGCCACCGGGTCGAAGCCGGTGGTGCGCACCGTGATCACCTTGATCTTGTCGGCGCTCTGCACGGTGGCGATGGCGTTGCCGGCGTAGATCGGGCGGTCGAAGGTGTCGGGGGCCAGCACGTGGATGATGTCCGACACCTGCATGACGTCCAGCAGCGCCGCCACGCGCGGCATCACGTTCTTGCCCGAGGCGGTGGCCGGCGCCAGGATGTGGCTGTACGCGGGAGCCAGCGCGACGATCTGCGCCGCCAGGTTCTCCGCCAGCTGGTCCCCCAGCTGCGGCGCGTCGGCGCACAGCACCTTGGCCACGCCGGCGATGCGCGCGGCGGCCTGCGCCGCCTGCCCGCAGCCGCTGCCGGCCACCAGCACGTGCACCTCGCCGCCGCAGGCGGCGGCCGCGGCCACGGTGTTGAGGGTCGCCGCCTTGACGGCCTGGTTGTCGTGTTCGGCAATGACGAGTGCGCTCATCTCAGATCACCTTGGCTTCGTTCTTGAGCTTGGCCACCAGCGTGGCCACGTCGGGTACCTTGATGCCGGCGCCGCGCTTCGGGGGCTCGGCCACCTTCAGGGTCTTCAGGCGCGGCGAAACGTCCACCCCCAGATCCTCGGGGCTGAGCGTGTCCAGGGGCTTTTTCTTGGCCTTCATGATGTTGGGCAGCGTGACGTAGCGCGGCTCGTTCAGGCGCAGGTCGGTGCTGACCACCAGCGGCAGCGCCAGCTCCAGGGTCTCCAGCCCGCCGTCGACCTCGCGCGTGACCTTCGCCTTGTCGCCGTCGAGCTCCACCTTGGAAGCGAAGGTGGCCTGGCCCCAGCCCAGCAGCGCGGCCAGCATCTGCGCGGTCTGGTTGCTGTCGTCGTCGATGGCCTGCTTGCCCAGGATGACCAGGCGCGGCTGCTCCTTGTCCGTCACCGCCTTGAGCAGCTTGGCCACCGCCAGCGGCTGAAGCTCCGCGTCGGTCTGCACCAGCACGCCGCGGTCGGCGCCGATGGCCAGCGCCGTGCGCAAGGTCTCCTGGCAGGCCGCCACGCCGGCGCTGAAGGCCACGATCTCGGTGGCCGCGCCCTTTTCCTTCAGGCGCACCGCCTCCTCCACCGCGATCTCGTCAAAGGGGTTCATGCTCATCTTCACCCCCGCGGTGTCCACCCCACTGCCGTCGGATTTGACGCGGACCTTGACGTTGTAGTCCACGACCCGCTTGACGGCGACCAGAACCTTCATGCCTCAGACTCCTCAGGAGATGACGGCCGCGCACTGCCGCCGGGCGCGGCTCGCGACCAAAATCGAACGATCGTTCTTTTTTCGCAGTGTATCGGCAAGCCCGGTGTCGAATCAAGCCCCGAGCCCGGAAGGCGCCGCCTCGGCGCCCGGCGCCGCGCCGGCAGCCCAGTGCAGCACGCGCTGCGGGAAGGGGATCTCGATCCCCGCCTCGCGCAACGCGCGCCACAGGGCCAGATTCACCGCACCGCGCACGTTGAGGGTACCGTTTTCGGGATCGGCGATCCAGAAACCCACGGTGATCTCCAGCCCGTCGGCTCCGAAATTGCTCAGCACGGCCGAGGGCGCGGGCTGCGCCACGACCCGCGGCACCGTGGCTGCGGCGCGCGCCAGCAGCGCCAGCACCTGTTCCACGTCGCTGCCGTAGGCCACCGACACCACGGTGGAGAACCACACGTTGGGATCGGTGTACGACAGGTTCTCGATGCGGCTGGAGATCAGCATTTCGTTGGGCACGATGGATTCGGTGCCGCCGGAGCTGCGCACCACCGTGTAGCGGGTCTTGATGTCCTGGATGCGCCCCTGGAAGGTGTCCAGGCGCACGTTGTCGCCCACGCGCACGCTGCGCTCGAGCAGGATCACGAAACCCGACACATAGTTGGCGGCGATGCGCTGCAGGCCCAGGCCGAGGCCCACGCCCAGCGCGCCCCCGAACACGCCCAGCACCGTCAGGTCGATGCCCACCATCTGCAGCGCGGTCAGCAAGGCCACCGTGAACACCGCCGCGCGCACCAGGCGCGAGACCACCAGTCGCAGGTTGATGTCCAGCGGAGAGGCCAGCAGCCGGGCCTCGATCAGGGAGGACAGCCACAGTGCCAGCAACAGGGTCACCGCCACCGAGACCACGCCGCGCAGCAGGGTCCAGGCGGTCAGGCGCTGCGGGCCGATGTGCACCGACACGGCGTCCAGCGCCTCGATGATCTCCGGCAGCGCGCCGGTCAGGTACAGCAGCAGCCCGAGGCCGGCGCAGATGCGCACCACCCAGGTCAGCCAGCGGGCGCTGTGGGGATCGGCCAGCACCCGGTGCGCGGCGCGCGCGGCCACCCGCGCCAGCAGCCAGACCGCCAGCACGGGCAGCATCACCTTGAGCAGCTCGGCGCGCTGCAATTCGCGCGAGACATGGCGAGTGAGCTGCAGCGCCAGCAGGGCCACCAGCGGCAGGCCCACGCCGTGGCGCAGCGCCGCGCCCAGGGCGCCCTTCCAGGTCGAGGCGGTGAATCGCCGCTCGACCACGGCGCCGACCAGCAGGCCCAGCAGCACCGAGCCCGCCAGCACCAGCAGCTGGCGGTGCAGCGGCTCGCCCCAACCGGGATGCGCGATGGCCTGCAGCAAGGGCGAGCCCTCGCGCATGGGCAACGCCCGACTCACAGCGCTTGTTTCCAGGACGGCGGGCGCTTTTCCAGAAAGGCCTGCACGCCTTCGAGGGTGTCGGGTTCGTGGAAATTGCACACCATGGTCTGCGAGGCGAGCTGGTAGGCGCCGGCCAGGCCCATTTCCATCTGGCGGTAGAAC
>JAKBBK010000070.1 GCA_021808525.1 Pseudomonadota bacterium | reverse complement strand
GATGGCGCTCGCTGGCCACCAGGCCCTGGGTGAGCGAACGGTCGAGCTTGAGGGCGTGCACCGGAAGCTGGCCCAGCATGGCCAGGTTGGAATAGCCCACGCCGAAGTCGTCCAGCGCGATGCGCACCCCGGCATCGGCCAGCAGGCGCAGCTGCCCGGCCACCGCCTCGGGGTGTCGCAGCATGACCTGTTCGGTGATTTCCACCGTGAGCGCATCCGCGGGCAGGCCCAGGTCCTGCAGGTAGTGCAGCCACAGTTGCATGGTCGCGCGCGAGCCCAGTTGCAGCGGCGAGACGTTGACCCCCACGCGCACGGCGCGACCGCTGCATGCGCGCAGGCGTTTGCACTCGGTCGCGGCGCTGCGCAGCACCCAGTCCCCGAGCTCCAGGATCAGGCCGCTGTGCTCGGCCAGGGGGATGAAGCGCTCGGGGGCGACCTCGCCGAACCGGGGATGATTCCAGCGCAGCAGGGCTTCGAAGCCCGGCGTGTCGGTGCCGCGCAGGCTGTGGATGGGCTGGTAGGCCAGGCGCAACTGGCCCCGATGCGCCGCGTGGCGCAGCTCATCCAGTAGCTGCCGTTGCGCGCCACGCGCCGGGCGCAGGGCCCGGCGGCGTGGCGTCGCAGCGGTCGCGGCGACCGAGGCGGTCATCAATGGTCGCCTTGCTGCGAGCCGTCGCCACCGACGTTGTGGCTGGACTCGGACAGCTGGGTCATGAAATTGTCCTGCAGGTTCAGCACCACGTTGCCGCCGCTGCTGGAGGACACCACCACGGCATGGGTTCCCATGACGTAGTAGGCGTTGCCCGAGTAGGTGGTCGAGGTCGACGTTGCGCTGTTGCCGACCGTCAGGTTCAGGTCCGGAGCCTCCAGGATGAAGGGAGCCGCCGGACTGGCCGCCTCGCTCCAGGTGATGGTGGTGCTCGGGGTGGTGCCGGTGCCCTGGGTCAGGGTGTCGACCAGCGGCATGGTGAAGCTGTGCCCCTCGCCGTCGTCGCCGGAGATGGCGTTGAAGCTCGCCAGGCTCATGCTCCACCCATTGCTGCTGGGGGTCACGCAGGCGCCCAGGCTCCCCACGGAATCCGAATGCCCACGCGCCGACAGGCCGTCGAGATCGAAGCGCAGCGGGTACTGACCGGTGGCGCAGCGCGCGCCGCCGTCCTCCGAGGTGTGCGAGGTGTAGCCGTTCCAGACCGGAACCGCGGCGGCCGGCGCCAGCGCCGCGGAGAAGCTGGCCAGCAACTGGCTGCCGGTGTTGACCCCGCCGCCCTGGATCACGTAGGCCTGCTGGCTGGACAGATTGCTGGGCAGGGAGGCGATCTTGGCGCGCACCAGGTAGGAGCGGCCGGCACTGTCCTTCAGGTTCAGGGTCAGCAGATTGCCCACCAGGGTGCCCGAGACCATGGAGTCGCTGGAGCTGACAGTGCCCGAGGCGTCGATGGTCACGCTGGGGTCGACCAGCACTTCGGCCGGGTTGGGGGTGCCGGGGGTGGTCACCGAGCCGCTGCCGGTGTTGACATTCCAGTTCATCGGGGTTTCCGCCACCAGGGCCTGCAACTGGTAGGTGCCGGGCACCACGCTTTGCACATTGGCGTCGATCACGTCGCCCAGGTCGAGTTCCGGCGCGAAGTCGGGGTCGGCGAGGATGGCCACCTGCAGCGCCGGCAAGGCCTGCGCGCAGGTTCCGCCGAGCACGGCGGCGGCCGTGGCCAGCGTGGTGGAGGGGCTGGAGCTGGAGCTCAGGGTGGCGCTGGAGGCGATCAGCCGCGCCAGGTCGGTGGTCGAGCTGACGCTGGCCTGCGGCGTGCAGTAGTTGTCGCCCACGGCCTTCACGGCGGCGGCGATGGCCAGGATGTCGTTGCGGTAGGTGGCGATGGTGCTGGCGTAGGTGGCCGGCCCCAGCGTGGAGTAGCTGCCGGAGTGGGTCTGCGCGTACACCGCCAGCGCGGCCGTGCTCACCGGGCTGATGTCCAGGTCGGGCAGGTTGATGGTGCTCAGGGTGCCGACGGTGGCCAGCACGTCGGACTGACCGAGGTAGCTGCTGAGCTCCAGCGGGGTGGAGCCGGCGCTGCGGCCCACCGCGGCGGCATTGGCGAAGATGGGCACGCTGCCGCTGGGCAGGGTCACGCTGAGGGTGAAGGAGCCCTGGGAGTTGGCCGTGGCCGTGCCGATGGTGGTTCCGCCGTCGGCCAGCGGAGCGCCCGAGGTGATGGTGATGGCGGCGCCCGGCAGCGGGGCGTCGATGGCCGCGCCGCTGAGGGAAATGCCCCCGGGCCCGGATCCCCCGCCGCCGCCGCCGCCGCAGGCGGCCAGGGCCAGCGCGACCGCCGCCGCCGCGGGCAGCATCGCAAAACGCAGATGACGGGAGGAAAGTCGCTTGTGCATGGTGATGCTCCTGGTGATCGCTTGCGCGGGACGAGGCCGCCTGGGGGCAGGTCGGCACGGTGGACCGTTCGTGGATGCAATCATAAATGGGAAAATTTCCCAGTCAATGCCTTTTGCGTTAGAATCGAGGCCGTGACGGCGGATTGCGCCGCGCCTGCAGCAACGCCATGGGACGTTCCACCACGCCACTGCCTTCGAGTTCGCCAGCCAGGCCGCAACCGGCGCAGGAGACGCTGGAGGCCTGGGTGCGCGTGCAGCAGCCCCTGTGCCGGCTGCTGCTGGACGCCGGCATCGACTACAAGCAGGCGATGCTGGTGCTGCGGCAGGTGTTCCTGCGCCAGGCCCAGGAGCTGATGGCCAGCCGGGGCACGGCCGATACCGATTCCGCCCTGAGCGTGATCTCCGGCGTGCACCGCAAGGAGGTGCATGCCTGGCGCAACGACCCGGCCGCCCATGCCCGTGCGCAGGCACCCATGTCCACCAGCTCGCAGGTGCTGGCGCGCTGGGCGGTGTCGGCCGGCTACCACGACCGCGCGCGTCGCCCCAAGGCGATTCCCCGCCTGGGCCCCGCACCATCCTTCGAGGCCCTGGTGCGGGCCTGCACCAGCGACGTGCATCCCTTCAGCGTGCTGCAGGACATGGTGCGCATCGGCCTGGTGGAAATGGCCCAGCGCAAGGGCGTGGAGTACGTGGTTCCCCGCAATGACGTGTTCGTGCCCTCGGGAGAGCCGGCGCAGTTGCTCGAACTCTTCGGCATGAACCTGGCCGACCATGCCTCGACCGCGGTGCGCAACCTGGGGGGCGAGGCGCCGCGCCTGGAGCAGAGCGTGTTCGCCGACGGGCTCAGCGAGGCTTCGTTGCAGCGCCTGGGCGAGTTGTCGCGCGAGCTCTGGGCGCGGGCGCGCGAGGCGATGATCGCCGAGGCCATCCGCTGCCTGGAGTCGGACGCCGCGCAGCCCGGCGCCACCGGGCGCATGCGTTTCGGCGCCTATTACTGGAGCGAGGAGCAGGAGCCCGCATCCGCCGTGGCGGACGGGTCCGAGACCCCGCGCGCAAGGCCTGCCAGAGCCGCCAGGCGGCGCGCGGCCACGCCCCGAACCCCATCTTCCGAGGATCCGTCGTGAGCCACACCCTGTCGGACAAACTACGTCGGGCGGCGCTGGCCGCGGCCGCGGCGTGCTGCGTGGCGGCGCTGGCCGCCTGCGGAGGCGGCGCCGCCGCCGTGGCCCTGCTGGGCGGAGGCGTGGGAACCGGGGGCACCGGCATCGCCTTCGGCACCGTCATCGGACTGGGCAGCGTGATCGTCGACGGCCAGCGCTACAGCAGCGCCACGCCCACCTACTACGCGCCCACCTCCACCAGCGAATCGGCGCAGGCCACCTCCGAGGCCGTCGAGCTCGGAGCGCACGTGGACCTCAGCCTGGGCGCCGACGGCCAGCCCGCCACGGCCACCGTGCAGCCGGAACTGCAGGGCGTGGTGCAGCAGGTCGACCCCGCGTCGGGCACGCTGACCATCAACGGCATGCGCGTGGAGGTCAACTCCGATGCCGCGCGGGGCCCGCAGACCCTCTACTCGGGGCTCACCGGGCTTTCGAGCATCAGCGCCGGATCGACCCAGGTCGAGGTGCACGGGGCCTACGGAGTCGACGCCAACGGCCCCTACCTCTGGGCCACGCTGATCGAGCAGGTGCCCGGGGATAGTTCGGTGACCCGCCTCGTGGGGCGCGTGAGCGCCGTGGGCTCCTCGTCGTTCACGCTGGACACCAGCGCCACCCCGGTCCCGCTGGGTTCCGGCACGCAGGTGCTGGCGCCGCAGGGCCTGTCTCTGGCCGCGGGCGATCTGGTGTACGTCTGGAATCATGAATCCAGCTGGGTGGTGCGCGTGGTCGGCACCGGCAGCTTCACGGGCAGCGTGCAGGTGTCCGGGCCGGCCTACGACGTGACGGGGAGCGGGTGCACGGTGTCGGGCATCCCGGTGGACTTCTCCGCCCTGGGCGCGCAGGCGGCGCCGGTGCAGGGCGAGTACCTGGTGGTCAGCGGCCAGGCCGACGGCCAGGGCACCGTGAAGGCGCAGCAGCTCGGCAGCTATTCCGCGACCCAACCCGCGGTGTTCGAGTTGCACGGCACCATCACCGGATTCCTGAGTCCCTCCAGTTTCCTGGTGCGCGGGACTCCGGTGGACGCTTCGGGGGCGAGTTTCCTGGCGGGATCGGCCGCGCAACTGGGCAATGGCGTGTACGTGGACATCACCGGCCAGGTCTCCGCCGCCTCGGGCAATGTGATCGCCGCGCAGACCGTCAATGTGTATTCGGCCCCGCCGGTGGGCAAGACGGTGGACATGCAGGGCACCGTGCAGAGCGTCGACGCCACGGGCACCCAGTTCGTGCTGAACTGGCAATTGCAGAACTCCATCACCCCGGTGAGCGTGACCCTGGCCTCCAACCGCGCCTTCAACCAGGGTGACGACACGAACCTCAAGCCGGGGGCCTTCGTGTCCATCGAGGGCACGCTCACCAGCCCGAGCAGCGTGGATGCCTACACGGTGAACTTCGGCTCCGGCGGGCCGGCAGGGCAGCTGAGCGCATCGGGGCGGGTGTACCAGTGGAGCCAGGGCTCCTCGGTGACCACGACGTCCGCTGCCGCCGGTTCATCCTCCACCTTCATGCTGGAGGGCAACCAGCTGACCATTCCCGCGGGCCTGGTGATTCCGGCCGGTTTCGGCGACGGCGCGGATGTCGAGGTGAGTTTCAGCGCTTCGGGCAACGTGGTGCAGAGCCTGGCCATCGACAACTGAGCATGTCGCCGGCAGGCCTCGACCCCTGGGCGCAATGGCTGCTGCGCGACCGCGGCGGCGCGAATGCGCGCTACGAGGAGCGCATCGAGGCGCGGGTGGCCCAGTACGTGGATCGCGTGCTCGACGCTCTCGAGCCCGCGCCGCCGGAGCTCCTGCTCGACTTCGGCTGCGGAAGCGGTGCGCTGGGCCTGCGGGCCCTGCAGCGCTGGCCGCGGGCGCAGGTGGTGTTCGCCGATCCCTCGCCCGCGCTGCTGGCCCTGGCCGGCGAGCGTGCGCGGGCGCTGGGTGCCCAGGCACGCTGGCGCCTGCTCGCGTTGGACGATGAGTCGCTGCGCGGCATCGGCGACGGCGCCTTCGACGCCGTGGCCACGCGCTCGGCGCTGGCCTACGTGGCCGACAAGCCCGCCATGCTGGCGGAGTTCCGCCGCCTGCTGCGCCCGGGCGGTCGGCTGTCGCTGGGCGAGCCGGTGTTCCGCGACGACGCGCTGGCCGCCTGCGCGCAGCGCCGCGCCCTGGAGGAGGTCGCGCCACCCGCCGGCCTCGCGCCGCAACAGCCGCAGTTGCTGCGCCTGCTGCAACACTGGCGCGCGCAGCAATTCCCCGACACCGAGCAGGAACTGGAACGCAGCCCCTACTGCAATTTCTCCGAGCGCGAGCTGTTCGCCTGGGCCCTGCAGGCGGGTTTCGCGCAGGTGCACGTGGAGTTGCACATCGACGCCGGCCCCAGCCTGGCGCCCGACTGGGACAGTTTCACCCGCCACACCCCGCATCCCTACGCGCGCTCGCTGCGCGACGTGCTCGAGCGGGACTTCCGGCCCGAGGAGCGCGCGCTGCTGGAAGGCGTGCTGCGCGAGAACTGGGAGCGCGGCGCCATGGTCTCGGTGGAACGCATGGCCTACCTTGGCGCATCGCGGCCCTGAGCCAGCGCCAGATCGAGCAGGCGCAGGCCCTCGTCGATCTCCGGCGCCGTGCTGTCCAGGCGCGGCATGAAGCGCAGGCAATGCGGGCGCGCCGCGTTGAGCAGCAGCCCGCGCTCGCGGCAGCGTTCCACGACGGCGCCGGCGCCGTCGTGGCCCAGTTCCAGCGCCCACAGCAGTCCTTCGCCGCGCACCTCGCCCAGGCCGTGGCGCGCCGACAGCGCCCGCAGACCCTGGCCGAGCTGTCGTCCGCGCTCGCGCACCCCCGCCAGGAATTCCGGCTGGGCCAGTCGCTCCAGCACGGCCAGCGCGACCGCGCACATCAGCGGATTGCCGGCATGGGTTCCTCCCTGGTCGCCATGCTCGAACACGCTGCAATGCGCCTTGGCCAGCAGGGCCGAGATGGGCACCCCGCCGCCCAGGCCCTTGCCCAGGGTCATGACGTCGGGCTCGACCCCGAAATGCTGGAAGGCGAACAGCTCGCCCAGGCGCGCGCACCCGGTCTGCACCTCGTCGAACATGAGCAGCAGGCCGCGCTCGTCGCACAGGCGGCGCAGCGCGCGCAGGAACTCGGGCGTGGCCGGACGCACCCCCGCCTCGCCCTGCACCGGCTCCAGCAGCACGGCCACGCTGCGCGGGCTCAGCGCGGCCAGCACCGAGTCCAGGTCGTTGAGCCGGGCCTTGGCGAAGCCGGGCACGTTCGGCGGGAACAGCGCATCCCAGCCGGCCTTGCCGCTGGCGGCCATGGTCGCCAGGTTGCGGCCGTGGAAGGCGTCGGCGAAGCTGATGATCTCGTAGGCGCCGCCGCGCGCCACGCGCCCCCATTTGCGCGCCAGCTTGATCGCGCCCTCGTTGGCCTCGGCTCCGGTGCTGCCGAAGAACACCTGGTCGAAACCGCTGAGCTCGCACAAGCGGCCCGCGAGGTGCAGTGCCGGCAGGTTGTACAGCGCCGGGCTGGGGGTGAGCAGGCGCCCCGACTGCTCCTGCAGCGCGCGGCGGATCAGCTCCGGGCTGTGGCCCAGGGAGTTCACGGCCCAGCCCTGCAGCCAGTCCAGGTAGCGGCGCCCGGCGTCATCCCACAGCCAGGCTCCCTGGCCGCGCACGAAAATGCTGGCGGGGCGGGCGGTCACCGGCATGAGGTGCTGGAACTGCGCGTCGGGGGCAAGGGTCGTGGTCATGGCGGGGGTCCTGGTAGGGCGGAGCGCACAAACAAAAAGGCCACGGGGGTCAGCCGTGGCCTTGCGGAACAACGCGATTCGAAGGGGACTTCAGGTCTTCATCGTTTCGGTCTCACGCGCGGCGCACGGCGACGAGCGACGGGCTCGTGCGGCTCGGGCGGCGGAGGTGGGACGAAGTGCGCGTTGCATGGCGGTCGATGCTACAACGAAATCCAGTCGAGCAGGGCCTCGCTCACGGCCTGCGGCCGTTCCATGGTGACCATGTGACCGCTGTGCTCGAAGGCCACCAGGCGTGAGCCGGGCAGCAGCGCCTGCATCTCCTCGTGGCGCGCCAGCGGGCTCCAGACATCGTCGCGTCCGCAGCCCAGCAGCACCGGGCAGCGGATGCTGGCGAGCAGCGGGCGGGCATCGGGGCGGCCGAGCAGGGCGCGGATCTGGGCCTCGTACACCGCGGGGGTCTTGCGCTCCAGCATGTCCAGGATGGACTCGAACACCGGGCCGTCCCAGCGCGAGGGATGCACCATGCCGCGCGCCCACTCGCGCCCCATCGCGCGCATGCCGTGCTGGCGCGCGATGCCCAGCAGTTCCATGCGCCTTGCGCGCTCGCGCTCGCCGGCCTCGCCCGCGGGAAGCGGGTCGATGCCGGTGTCCAGCAGGGCCAGGCGCTGCACGCGCCGCGGGGCCAGGCGCAGCACTTCCAGGGCCACGCGGGCGCCCATCGAATGTCCCGCCAGGGAGAAACGCTCGGCCGGCGCGGCCTCGAGCACGCCGCGCGCCATGGCCTGCAAGGAGTCGACTTCCCCATAGGAAGCCACCTGGCAGGCCACGCCATGCGCCTGCAAGGCCTGGACCTGCGCGCCCCAGACAGCCTCGTCGCACAGCAGGCCCGGCAGCAGGATGCAGTGGGAATTCATGACGCATGGCCTCCGGTTCGTACTCGGGCGACACCGAGCCCAGGCGCATGGTACGACGCCCGGCTCCGGCCCTCGCAAGCCGGTTTCGCGACACGGGGCCCTGGGTCAAAACATTCCAGAACAGCTATGATTCCACCCTTGTTGCATTCCAGATCACGATCTTGGGCGGCCTGGCGTCGCCCGACGCAGTCATGAGCTCCAGTTCGAATCCCGCCCATTCCTCCGTTCCCGTTTCGCCCTCGCTGGAGCCGCTGGCGGCCACCGCGCATATCGGCAGCGACCCTGGCGGAGTGGGCTCGCGCACCCTGTACATGCTGGGCCTGGCAGCCCTGGTCGGCGTGGCCGCGGTGCCGGTGGCCAAGGTGCTGCTGCTGCTCATCGGGCTGATCACCCACCTGAGTTTCCAGGGGCGCTGGGACTGGAGCATGGGGGCGCCGGGGCACAACCACCTGGGCGCCTGGGTGATCGCGGTGCCCGTGCTCGGCTCGGTGATCGTGGGGCTCATGGCGCGCTACGGCTCGCCTGCCATTCGGGGCCATGGCATTCCCGAGGCGATGGAGCAGATCCTGCTCAACCGCAGCCG
Source organism: Pseudomonadota bacterium (assembly GCA_021808525.1). Classification (GTDB taxonomy): domain Bacteria; phylum Pseudomonadota; class Gammaproteobacteria; order Burkholderiales; family Burkholderiaceae_C; genus Thiomonas_A. Next base: position 5,383 of record JAKBBK010000070.1, on the reverse strand, counting down.
CATCTCGGCGCGGGTGCTGTGGCTCAAGCCGCTGTCGGCGGCGATTTCCATCGGCACCGGAGGCCCCTTCGGCGCGGAAGGGCCCATCATCGCCACCGGAGGCGCGCTGGGCTCGCTGGTCGGCCAGTGGCTGCACATCACCCCGGACGAGCGCAAGACCCTGCTGGCGGCCGGGGCCGCGGCGGGCATGACGGCGGTGTTCGGCACCCCGGTCTCGGCGGTGCTGCTCGCCGTGGAGTTGTTGTTGTTCGAGTTCCGGCCCGCCTCCCTGTTGCCGGTGATCGGTGCCTGCTCGGCCGCCGCCGGGCTGCGCGTGGGCCTGCTGGGCAGCCAGCCCTTTTTCGCCATGCCGGCGCTGCCTTGGCCGCAGCCGGGAGCCTTGCTGGCCAGCGTGGTGCTGGGCATCGTGGTGGGCCTGGCCGCGGTCGTGGTGACGCGCGCGCTGTACGCCATCGAGGACGGCTTCGACCACCTGCCCGTGCACTGGATGTGGTGGCCGGCCCTGGGCGCTCTGGCGGTGGGCCTGATCGGCTGGTGGCAGCCCCGCACCCTGGGCGTGGGCTACGACAACATCACCGACGCGCTCGGCGGCAGCCTGGGCCTGGGCGCGCTGCTGGTGCTCGGGGCGGCCAAGCTGGTGTCGTGGTCGATCGCGCTGGGAAGCGGAACCTCCGGCGGCACCCTGGCCCCCCTGATGACCGTCGGCGCCTGCCTGGGCGCGGTGCTGGGCCATGCCGTGGCCGCGGCCTTCCCCGGCCTCGGGCTGGACCCGCGCATGGCGGCGCTGATCGGCATGGCCGCGATGTTCGCCGGTGCCTCGCGTGCCTTGTTCACCTCGGTCGTGTTCGCGCTGGAGGCCACCTGGCAGACCTCGGGGCTGCTGGCGCTGATGATCGGCTGCGCCAGCGCCTACATGGTGTCCGGCCTGCTCATGCGCGAGACCATCATGACCGAGAAGATCGCGCGCCGCGGCGTGCGCGTGCCCAGCGCCTACCAGGCCGACCCCTTCGCCCAGGCGCGGGTGGCCGACCATGCCAGCATGCAGCCGGTCAGCCTGCGCGCCTCGCAGACGGTGGACGAACTGCGGACCTGGCTGCGCCAGCAGGGCAGCCAGGCCCATCAGGGCTATGCGCTGGTGGACGATGCCGGCCGCGTGGTGGGAGTGCTCACGCGCCGAGACCTGGCACGCCCCGGGCTGGATCCGCGGGCCACGCTGGGCAGCCTGGTGAGCCGCGTCCCGGTGGTGGTGCGCTGCGAGGAATCCCTGCACGAGGCCCTGAACCTCATGACCCTGCACGGCGTGGGCCGCCTGCCGGTGGTGGACGATGGCGACGGCCTCACCCTGCGCGGCATGCTCACGCGCAGCGACGTGCTCGGCGCCTGGCGCCAGCGCGCGCTGCATGCCACCCAGCTGGGCCACTGATCCCCTGGCGGGCCTTCTCGAGGACGCCTGAGCGCGGCTCAGGAGGGGGCTCAGGAGCGGGACTGGGGTGGATCCGGGTCCTGCCGGGCATCGAGCCCGAACTCCATCCAGTCCTCGCCGAGCAGCTCGGCTGGGTGCTGGGTGCGCTCCGATCCGTTGCCGCAGCGCATGGAATCGGCCGGGCAGTAGCGCTCGCAGCCCCAGCACACCCGCTCCGGGTGGGCCGGGTGCAGCGGAAACTTCTTGGGCATGGCCGCGGGCTCCAGCTGCCTGGCGTCTACTCGAAACGCGGGAACAGCACGTTGTTCTCGATGTGGATGTGTTCCATCAGATCGTCGCGCAACTTGCGCAGCCCGGCGTACAGCGAGGCCCAGGTATTGCAGGCGTCGGCGGGCTCTTGCAGTTCGTGGGTCAGCGCCTGCAGTTCCTGCAGCGCCTGGCCGTGGTCCAGGTGCTCCTCGCGCATGCGCTGGATGGGGGGGCGCAGGGGCATCCCGGGCGAGCGCGCCATCATCGGGAACAGGATGCCTTCCTCCTTCTGCATGTGTTCCAGCAATTCCTGCTGCATGGCTCGCAGGTGCTCGGCCAGGCCGGCCGGAACCTCGGGGTGCTCGCGGTGCACGCGCTCGACCTTGTCGGCCAGGCGCACCAGTTCCGGCAGCTCACGCCGGTGCACGTCATGGAATCGCGCGATGATGAACTGCACCAGTTCGGCGGGCTGCACGGGCAGCGGCGAGCCGGGCGGAGGCTGCAGCGCGGCAAGCTCCGCGCACACGGCTTCGGCGTCGATTCCTCGAGCCTGCGCCGCCTCGCGCAGCGTGGCCTTGCCGCCGCAGCAGAAGTCCAGGCGATGGCGCAGGAACACCGCGGTGGCGCCGGGGATGTCGCGCGCCAGCGCGCCCAGCGGACGATCGACCGCGCCGTCGGACAGCGTGGCCTCCAGGGGGGTTTCGGTAGACATTTCAGCAGGTCCAAACCAGTAGAATGGATTCAACTATAGGCAGTGCCCGCTGCGCGGCCCATACTTCCGAAGAGGGACTCCAGGCGGGGTAGGCCCGCGCCTGGCGCGCCCTGCAGACGTCCATGAGCCCCCATCGCTGGACCCTGAGTTCCAAGATCTCGCTGTTCGCCGGCGTGTTCCTGCTGCTGTCCCTGCTTTCGGTCGGGGCCACGCTGTGGATCTCCTGGAAACTGCAGGGCGGGGCCGGCGCGGTCAACGTGGCGGGCCAGTTGCGCATGATGAGCTACCGGCTGCAGCTCAGCGCCCTCGAGCCTGGACGGGCACGGGTGCCGGCCGAGATGGCCCGCATGCAGCAGGCCCTGGACCTGCTGCGCCGAGGCGATGCCCGGCGCCCCCTGGCGGTCCCCTGGGACCCGAACATCCGTGCGCGCTTCGCCCTCGTGCGCGAGGACTGGAGCCGCCTGCGCCCGGGCTGGAGCGGCCGGGCAGGTGCCGCCGGTGTCGGGCGCGCGCAGGTCGACCGCTTCGTCGGCGACATCGACGGCTTCGTCGGGGCCATCGAGCAGCGCCTGGATTTCTGGACCGCCCAGCTGCATACCGCGCAGATGGCCATGGGGGGCTTCGTCCTGGTGGCCTTCATGTCCATGTTCTTTCTCGCCTACCTGCACGTGCTGGAGCCGGTGGGCCAGCTCGCACGCGGCGTGGAGGCGATCGCCGGCGGTGACCTGGGCGCCCGCGTGCAGGTGGGCAGCAGCGACGAGCTGGGGGACCTGGCGCTGGGATTCAATCGCATGGCCGCGCAATTGCAGGCCGTGCACGGCGAGCTGGAAGCGCGCGTGCGCCAGAAGACGGCCGCGCTGGAGACGGAGCGCCAGCGCCTGCTCGCGCTGTACGAGGTCAGTGCGCTGGTGTCGCGCGCGGCCAACCTGGAGGAACTGGCCCATGGTTTCACGCGGGTCGTGCGGCGCATCGCCGGCGCCGACGCCGCCGTGCTGCGCTGGACCGACGAGACCGCGCAGCGCTACCTGCTGCTGGCCGCCGAGGGCATGCCGGGAAGCATCGTCGAGGACGAGCGTTGCCTGAGCGCCGGGGCCTGCCATTGCGGCAACAGCCACCCGGACGACGGGGTGAAGGTGGTGCATTTCCGGCGCGCCGGCGATACGCCTCTGTTCGACCCCCATACCGACGACGCCTGCGTGCGCGCCGGCTTCACCACCCTGCTCAGCGTGCCGGTGGCGGCGCAGCAGCGCGCGCTGGGCGAGATCGACCTGTTCTACCGCGACGCCGCCGAGCCCGACCCGGAGCAGCACGCGCTGCTGGACGCGCTGGCCGACCACCTGGCGGCGGCCATGGAAAGCCTGCGCGGCGCCGCGCTGGAACGCGAGGCGGCGGTGGCGCGCGAGCGTGCCTTGCTGGCGCGCGAGCTGCATGATTCCATCGCGCAGGCGCTGGCCTTCATGAAAATCCAGCTCCAGTTGCTGCGCGGCGCGCTGCGCGCGGGGGACGCCAACCGCATCGAGACGGCGGTGGGCGAGCTGGAGGCGGGCATTCGCGAGAGCCTGGCCGACGTGCGCGAGCTGCTGCTGCATTTCCGCACCCGCACGCAGGAGCAGGACATCGAGCCGGCGCTTCGCAGCACCCTGCAGAAGTTCGAGCTGCAAAGCGGACTGAGCGCCAGCCTGCGCTTCAACGGCCGGGGCCAGCCGCTGGACCCCGACGTGCAGGTGCAGGTGCTGCACGTGGTGCAGGAGGCCTTGTCCAACGTGCGCAAGCACGCGCAGGCCCGGCACGTGGAGCTGAGTGTGCAAAGCCTGCCCAGCTGGGTGTTCACCATCTCCGACGACGGCCGCGGGCTCGACCCGGAGCTGGTGCGCGCCCAGGAGCAGTCCCACGTGGGCCTGCACATCATGCGCGAGCGCGCCGCCGCCATCGGCGCCACGCTGGAGCTGCGCTCGGCGCCGGGGGCGGGCACCACGGTGTCGCTGCGACTGCCGGAAATGGAAACCCTGGCCGCCGGGGTCGGCGCCCAGCCGACGGAGACCTGAGAGCATGGATGCAAGCGTTCGCGTGCTGCTGGTGGACGACCACGCGCTGTTCCGGCGCGGGATGATCGCGCTGCTGGGTCTGGAGCCGGGCATCGAGGTGGTGGGCGAGGCGGGGGACGCCGGAGAGGCGCTGCGCCTGGCCGCGCGCACCCAGCCCGACGTCGTGCTGCTGGACAACCACCTGCCGGGGGTGCGAGGCGTGGACGCCATCGTCGGGCTGCGCGAGGCCGCGCCCGATGCGCAGGTGCTGATGCTCACGGTCAGCGACGATTCGGCCGACCTGGCCGCGGCGCTGCGCAGCGGCGCCGGCGGCTACCTGCTCAAGACCTGCGACACCGACGAACTGGTGGCGGCCATCCGCCGGGCGCGCCAGGGGCGCGTGATCATCGGCTCGCAGATGGGGGCCATGCTGGCGCGGGCCATGTCCGAGCCCCAGGCATCCGCCAGCGGCGACGCCGAGCTGGCCCAGATCACCCCCCGCGAGCGCGAAATCGCCGCGGCCATCGCGCGCGGCGCCAGCAACAAGCTGATCGGGCGCGAACTGGGCATCGCCGAGACCACCGTGAAGGTGCATGTGCAAAGCATCCTGCGCAAGCTCGACCTCGCCTCCCGGGTGCAGATCGCCGGCTGGGCCCTGCGCCACAAGCTCGATGTCCTGAAGAAGTAGTTCCGTGGAAGGAGGGCCGGCGCGCGACGCCCCGTACTTCCGGGCGATGCACGCGGCGGCCCGCGGCGCCTAAGGTTCGCTCCATGCCAACATCGCGTGGAGAATGGGTATGCAACCCGGCAAGCAGGGCGCCTCGGGCGTGCGCGGCAGCGCGCAACGTTCCCTGATCGGCGCCACCATCGGATTTTTCATCGGCTTCGGCGCGGTCTCGCTGTTCGGGCCGACCGCCCACAGTTTCATCGAAGTCATGCGCCTGAGCCCCGAGCAGGTGGGGCTGCTGGTGGCCG
>JAKBBK010000069.1:3932-14523 GCA_021808525.1 Pseudomonadota bacterium | reverse complement strand
TACCTGGAGTCCGAATCCTGATGGCCGCCCATCCCCAACTCAACCGCCACGGCGAACTGCGCCATCTGCTGTCCATCGAGGGCCTGCCGCGCGACGTGCTGCTGCACATCATGGACACCGCGCAGGGTTTCATGAGCTTCGGCGAGCGCGAGGTCAAGAAGGTGCCGCTGCTGCGCGGCAAGAGCGTGTTCAACCTGTTCTTCGAGAACTCCACGCGCACCCGCACGACCTTCGAGATCGCCGCGCAGCGCCTGTCGGCCGACGTGTTCAACCTGGACATCCAGCGCTCCAGCACCTCCAAGGGCGAGTCGCTGCTGGACACCATCGCCAACCTGGAAGCGATGGACGCCGACATCTTCGTCGTGCGCCACAGCCAGAGCGGCGCGCCCTTCCTGATCGCCTCGCACACCCCCGAGCACGTGCACGTGGTCAACGCCGGCGACGGGCGCCACGCCCACCCCACCCAGGGGCTGCTGGACATGATGACCATCCGGCACTACAAGCGCGACTTCCACGGGCTGACCGTGGCCATCGTGGGCGACATCGTGCATTCGCGCGTGGCCCGCTCGGACATCCACGCGCTGACCACGCTGGGAGTCCCCGAGGTGCGCGCCGTGGGCCCCAAGACCCTGGTGCCGGGCGACCTGCGCGACATGGGCGTGCGCGTGTGCCACGACATCGAGGAAGGCCTGCGCGACGCCGACGTGGTGATCGCGCTGCGTCTGCAGAACGAGCGCATGGCCGGCGGCCTGCTGCCCTCGGCCAGCGAATTCCACATGATGTACGGCCTCACCCCGGAGCGCCTGCGCCTGGCCCGCGAGGATGCCATCGTCATGCACCCCGGCCCGATCAACCGCGGCGTCGAGCTCGACTCGGCCGTCGCCGACGGGCCGCAGAGCGTGATCCTGCCGCAGGTGCGCTTCGGCATCGCGGTGCGCATGGCCGTGCTTTCCATCGTCGCCAACACCTCCGCCTGAGCGCCCCCATGAACGAGCCCAAGACCCTCCTGGTGCGCGCGGGCACGCTGGTCGACCCGGCCAGCGGCACGCAGCACCCCGGCGACATCGCCATCGCAGGCGAGCGCATCCATGCCGTGGGCCCCGCCGCCGCGGGATTCAGCGCCGAACGCGTGATCGACGCCGAGGGCTGCCTGGTGATGCCCGGCCTGATCGACCTGTGCGCGCGCCTGGGCGAGCCCGGCGGCGAGGCCGAGGGCCTGCTCGACTCCGAGCTCGCCGCGGCGGGCGCCGGCGGAGTCACGCGCGTGGTATGCCCGCCCGACACCGACCCCGTGCTCGACGAGCCCAGCCTGGTGGAGATGCTGCGCTGGCGCGCGCGGCGCATCAAGCGCTCGCGGGTGTACCCGCTGGGAGCGCTCACCACGGGACTCAAGGGCGAGCGCCTGGCCGAGATGGCCTCGCTGGTGAAGGCCAGCTGCATCGGCCTGTCGCAGGCCGGCACGCCGGTGACGGACACGCAGATGCTGCTGCGCGCGATGCAATACGCCAGCACCTTCGGCTACAAGGTCTGGCTGCCCGCGCAGGACCCGCATCTCGGCCGCGGCGTGGCCGGCAGCGGCCCCTACGCGCAGCGCCTGGGCCTGCCCGGGGTGCCGGTGGCGGCCGAGACGGTGGCGCTGCACACCATCTTCGAGCTGGTGCGCGCCACCGGCTGCTCGGTGCACGTGGGCCGACTGTCCAGCGCCGCGGGCGTGGCCCTGCTGCGCCGCGCCAAGGACGAGGGCCTGCCGGTCACCGCCGACGTGTCCATCCACAACCTCCTGCTCACCGACGTGGACATCGGCTGGTTCGACGCGCGCATGCGCCTGGATCCTCCGCTGCGCCGGCAGGCCGACCGCGACGCCCTGCTGACGGCGCTGGCCGACGGCACCATCGACGCGCTGGTGTCCGACCACACGCCCCTGGGCAGCGACGACAAGATCCTGCCCTTCGGCGAGGCCGCGCCCGGCGCCACCGGACTGGAACTGCTGCTGCCCGTGGTGCTGGAGTTCGCGCGCCGCGCCCGCCTGGAGCTGGCGCAGGCACTGGCCTGCGTGACCACGCGCGCGGCCGCCGCCGCCGGCGTGGGCATGCCCAGCCTGGCCGCCGGCGCCGCCGCGGAGCTGATCGTGGTCGACCCGCGCGCGAGCTGGCGACCCACGCCGAGCAACCTGCGCAGCCGCGCCAAGCTCACGCCGCTGGGCGACGCCGAACTCCTGGGACGGGTGCGCGCGACCATCATCGACGGACGCCTGATCCACGAGCAGGACCTGGCGCCGGCTTCGGGGTAGCGGGAGGATGGCTCCATGACATCCGGCTTGCGCCTGGCGGGCATGCTGCTGCGCCTGGGCATCGAGCTGGCGCGCGGGCTGTGGCGCCTGCGCGCCTTTCCGCGCCTGAACGCGCAGCAACGGCGTGCGGCCATCCGCGCCTGGTCCCTGCGCATGCTCGGCGCCACGCGCATGCGCCTGCAGGTGCTGGGCCAGGCGCACGAGGGCGCCTGCCTGATGGCCCCCAACCATGTCTCCTGGCTGGACATCATGGCGCTCAACGCCGCGCATCCGACGCGCTTCGTGTCCAAGGCCGAGGTGCGTCAGTGGCCGGTGCTGGGCCGGCTGGTCGCCGGGGCCGGCACCCTGTTCATCGAGCGAGGGCGCGCGCGCGATGCGATGCGGGTGATGCACGACATGGCGCAGTGCCTGCGCAATGGCGAACATGTCAGCGTGTTCCCCGAGGGCACGACCTCGGACGGCACCCACGTGCTGCCGCTGCATGCGAACCTGTTCCAGGCCGCGCTCAGCGCGGACACCCCGGTGCAGCCGGTGCTGTTGCGCTACGTGGACCACGCCACCGGCGCGCCCAGCCGGGCGCCCGCCTACGTGGGCGAGGACACGGTGATGGACACGCTGCGCCTGATCGCCGCGGCGGCCCCGCTGCGCGTGGTCGTGCATTACCTCCCGGCACTGCGCGGACAGGATCGCCGGCAACTGGCCGCGGCGGTGCACGAGGCGCTGAGCCGGGCGCTTCAGGAGCCGGTGCCGACGCGCTGAAGGCCCCCGGCGGCTGCCCCGCCCAGGGCGTGGAACATCTCCTCCTCCTGCTCCATGTGCAGGCGCAGGATGGCCTCCAGGGCCACCAGCAGCTGCTGCATGCGCGCGACGGCCGCGGCGTCGGGTCCCCCCGGCGGCAGATCCGCCACGCCGCGAGAAATCAGGCGCGACAGGCGGAAGATCTCCCGGTGGCTGCTGCTCAGGGCCGCCATCGGGTCCTCGCCGCCGACCAGCCTGCCCAGGTGGGGAAGCAGGTCGCGTTCGTCGCTGCGTTCATGCGGAAGCAGCCTGGCATGCAAGGCCTGGTCCAGATGCCGCAACGAGGCCAGGGCCCGCGCACCATCCTGCACGGGCAGTTCCCCGGACACCGCGCGCAGCAGGTCCAGCACCCGCTCCAGCTCCACATGCTCGGCGCGCAGGCGCCCGGCATCCTGCGGCGAGAGCAGGCCGCGCAGCGCCAGCGGCCCCGCGCGCAAGGCGCGCAGCGCGTTGCCGATGGCCGCCACGTCGATCAGCTCCTGCAGCAGGGCCCCCGCGAGGGGCGGCAGCAGGCCCAGCATGGCCACGGCCATGGCGGCCAGGGAAAGCGCCATGCCCACCGCCATGCTCTGCACGGCGATGCGCCGTGTGCGCCGGGCGATGCGCAGCGCGTCCACCAGCTTGTCCAGTCGGTCGACCAGCACGACCACGTCGGCGGCCTCCGCGCTCGCGGCGGCTCCGCGCGCTCCCATGGCCACGCCCACGTCGGCCGCCGCGAGCGCGGGCGCATCGTTGACCCCGTCGCCCACCATCACCACCGTGGAGCGGGCCCGCTCGGCCTGGATGGCGGCGAGCTTGTCCGCGGGGCTCTGGCCCGCCAGGACCTCCAGCCCCCCCAGGCTGTAGCCCACGGCCTGCGCGACCTCCGGGCGATCCCCCGTGAGCATGAGCATCCTGCGAACCCCCTCGGCGCGCAACAGACGCAGCGCCCGGGGGGTTTCGATGCGGATGCGGTCAGCCAGCTGGATGGCCCCCACCAGCCTGCCGTCGATGGAGACGAACACGCTGGAGCTCGCGTCGAGCTCCATGCGCGCCAGCACGGGGCGCACCCAGTCCGCGGCGGGCGCCCCCTGCGCCACATGCTCGAAGCCGCCGATGCCCACCCTGTGCTGCCCGACCATGCCGTCCACCCCGGCGCCGGGGCTTTCGCGCACGCCGGAGGGAATGGGCAGTTCGAGGCCGCGCTCGCGCGCGGCGACCGTCAGGGCCTCGGCCACGCCGTGGTTGGACGCCTGGGCCAGGGCCGCGCCCAGGCGCAGGACCTCCTCGGCGCTCCAGGGCGGGTCGACGACGATGCCGGCCAGGCGCGGCCGGCCGCCGGTGAGCGTGCCGGTCTTGTCGAAAAAGAACACCTCGGCCCCCGCCAGGCGCTCCAGCGCGCCCCCGCCCTTGACCAGGATGCCGTGGCGCGCGCAGTTGGACAGGCCGGAGACCACCGCCACCGGCACCGCCAGGATCAGCGGACAGGGGGTGGCCACGACCAGCACCGCCAGGGCCCGCATGGGATCGCCCGAGATCCCCCATGCCATGCCGGCAAGCGCCAGCGCCAGCACGATCAGCCAGCCGGCGTAGCGATCGGCCAGCCGCGCGGCGGGGCTGCGCTGGGAGCGCGCGGCCTCCACCATGCGCACGATGCCGGCGAAGGTGCTCTGCCCGGCCGTGCGCGCCGCGACGATCTCGAAGGCAGGCCCGAGGTTGAGTACCCCGCTGGCCACGCTCTCCCCGGCCGCCCGGTCGCGCGGCCGCGACTCGCCGGTCAGCGTGGATTCGTCGAGCTGCGCCGGCTCCAGCAAGGTGGCGTCGACCGGCACGAGCTCTCCGTGGCGCACCAGCAGGCGATCCGCCTGGCGTAGCGCATCCAGCTCCACGGGGAGCCATTGGCCGGCTTCGAAGCGCAGCGCGCTGCGTGGCGCATGGCGCAGCAATTCGGTCATCTCGCGCTGCGCGCGCGCCGCCGCGTAGTCCTCCAGCGCCCTTCCGCCGGCCAGCATCACGGCAATCACCACGGCGGTGAGTTGCTGGCCCAGCAGCATGGCCAACACCAGCGCCAGCAACGCCAGCACGTCCACCCCGGCCTGGCGCCGCCACAGGGCGCGCGCCACCGACAGCGCCAACGCGCCGGCCACCGGCCCGGCTCCGGCCGCCCAGGCCCAGTCCGCGGCGTCGCGCCGGCCCAGGGCCTGCAGCGCCAGGCCGAGCGCGAGGCCGCCAAGCGCCAGCACGAGCAAGGCCAGATGGGCGTAGCGCAGGTGGCGCATCCTGGAAACCGCGAGGCGAGCGCGGTCCCCGGACCGCAGGCCTGCATTGTCCCCCCCACCCGGCACCCGGCGCGCGGGGCGGCGCGCCGGAACCTTGCGTTCGCGGGGGGTGGGCCTCGATCAGGCCGCCTGCCTGCGGCGCCAATGCAGGTACAGCGCCGGGATCAGGTTGGTCGAGCGCAACGCGCTCCACGCGAGCCCGCCCAGGATCACCACCGCCAGGCCCTGCTCGGGGGCCGCGCCCTGCCCCAGGCCGAGCGCCGTGGGCAGCATGCCCAGCATGGCGGTCACCGCGGTCAGCACGATGGGGCGAAACCGCAGCTGGATGGCCTCGCGCACGGCCTGTTCCAGGGGCATGCCCGCGCTCTCGTTGGCACGCGCGCGGTCGAGCAGCACGATGGAATGCCGCAGGCCGATGCCCACCAGGGTCAGGAATCCGACCATTCCCGTGGCGTTCAGACCCACTCCGCTGAGCACCAGCGCGACCGTTCCGCCGGTCAGCGCCAGCGGAATCTCCAGCAGCAGCAGCGCCGGGATCAGCAGGCCGTCGAATTGCAGCAACAGGATGCCCACCATGATGGCGAAGGCCGCCAGGGTCGCCAGCAGCAGGGCCAGCGCGGAGCTTTCCAGCTCGGCGGCCAGCCCGCCGAAGGCCACGCGGTAGCCCGGCGGCAGCGACAGGCCCTGCAGCGCGCGCCGGGCCGCCAGCTCGGTGCTGCCCAGCGGCCCGTTCGGCGTGGCCAGGATGTCCAGCGCGCGCGCGCCGGCGATGTGGCGAATCTGGTTCGGCGTCGCCTCCAGGCGCAGCCGGGCCAGGGAGCCCAGGGGCGCCCAGCCCCCGGCGACGCGGATGGGCAAGGCCTCCAGGCCGGCGACGGAACGCCGCGGCGCGTCGGCAAGGCGCATGTACAGGTCCAGGGGCACGTTGCCGTCGGGAACCCGCTCGAGCACCTGTCCGTCCAGCAGAGGCCGGAGCTGCGCATAGAGGGCCGCCGGGCTCAGCCCCAGTCGCGCCAGGGCCTGCACCCGAGGCCGGATCAGCAGCTGGGTCACCGGGTACCCGTCGTTGTCGAACACACTGCTCAGCGCCGGGATGCGCCGCAGGCGCGCGGTGATGCCTTCGGCGATCGCGCGCAGTTCGCTCACGCGAGCGCCGAACACATGCACCACGAAGGGCTGCGGCAGCCCCGACAGGCTCTCCCCCAGGCGCTCGACGGTGGGTGTGTCGACGGACAGCTGCACCCCGGGCAGCGCCGACTCGCGCTGGATGCGGCGTCCCAGCGCATCCAGCGCGTCGACCCCGATCCCGGGCTTGAGGGCCACCTCGATCTCGCCGGCATAGGCCGGCTCGGTGTAGGTGGTGGAGGAGGCCGCGCCGATGCGGGCGTACACATGCGCGACCGCCGGGTCGCGCAGCAGGCGCCGGCTGATGCCGCGCACGGCCTCCCGCGTGTCCAGCAGCGAGGCCCCCGGCGGCAGGGTGTAGGACTCCAGCAGGACCCCCTCGTTGGGAAGGGGAAGGAAATTCATGGGCACCAGCACCAGCCCGAGCAGGCTGAGCAGCAGCACGGCGAAGGTGATCGCCAGGCTGCTGCGCGGGGCCCGCGCCACCCACTCGAACAGATGCTCGTTGCCGCGCCGCAGCCACTGGAGCACGCGCTGGCCGCTCGCGCTGCCACCGGCCGGGCGCGCGCCCAGCAGGCCCAGCCCCAGGGGGATCAGCGTGATCGACACCACGAAGGAGGCCAGCAGGGCCAGGATCATCGCCAGCGAGAAGGGGATGAAGAACAGCCCGACCAGGCCGCCGACGAACAGCAGCGGCAGGTAGATCGCGATGTTGGTCAGCGTGCCGGTCAGATCCGGCACGACGATGCCCCGCAATCCGTTCCGGATCCCCTGCCAGTGGGCGTCGCCCGCTTCCCAGCGGTGGTAGATGCTCTCCAGCACGATGATCGCGTCGTCGGCCAGCAGGCCGACCGCGACCGTCAGCGCCCCGAAGGTCATCAGGTTCAGGTTCTGGCCGAAGGCATGCAGGGCGGCGATGGCCAGTGCCAGCGACAGGGGAATGCTCAGGGCCAGCACGATGATGCCGCGCCCGGCGCCCAGCACCCAGAACAGCAGCAGCACGGCCAGCAGCGCGCCCGCCGCCAGGTTGCGACCGAGGTCGGCTCCGATCAGGCGCACGATGTGGCCCTGGCTGTAAGTGCGCACCCAGCGCACGCCCGGGGGCAGCTGCGCCCGGGTCTGGCCCAGCGCGGCCTGCACCGCGCCGGTGACCGCCAGGGTCGAGGCGCCGGGCTGTTTCATCACCACCAGCGCCACGCTGGGACGGCCGTCCAGCATGACGCCGTTGTGGGTGGGCTGGCCGCTGCGAACCACGCGCGCCAGCGCCCCCAGGGGAATCGGCCCCCGCGGCGTGGCCACGGGAATGCGCCGCAGCGCCGCGCTGTCGACCGGCAGGTTGCGCGCCTCGATCAGCACGTCGTCGTGGCCGAGGCTCAGGTAGCCCGCCGGGGCCAGCAGGGTCTGCTGCCGCACCGCCCGCACGATGGCCTGGGCACCGACGTCGTAGCGATGCATGGCGCCCAGGTCCGGCTGGATCCACAGCGCCTCGCGCCCGGCGCCGAACACATGCACCCATTGCACGCCCGGCAGCGCGCGCAGCGCGGGGGCGATGTCCGCCAGCACCCGGCGCTGCACCTGCGCAGGGTCGACCCCGGCCGGGATGCTGGCGGTGTAGTCGGCGACCTCGTTGATGGCGTTGCCCATGATCTGCGCCACCGGATGGGCTCCGGAAGGCAGGCGCGCGCGCGCGCGGTCGATGGCCCCGTTGACCGCCTGCAGGTCGATCTGCGCATCGCTGCCGTTGCGAAAGCGCGCGTCGATGCTCACGGTGCCGTTGCCCATCACGGCGCGCTCGTTGCGCAGCCCGGTCAGCGCGAGGATCTCGCCCTCCAGCGGGTCGACCACCAGATGCTCGAGTTCGCTGGCCGTGGCTCCGGGAAGGTGCACCGTGACCCCGATCTGCGGGTAGTCGAACTCGGGCAGCACCTCCACGGGGGTGTGCACGAAGGCGTCCACCGCCCACAGCAGCAGCGCGCCCAGCACCAGCACCCACAGCACCCTGCGCCGCAGCAGGCGCGGGATGGAAAGGTCGAAGGCCATGACGGTATCGATCCTGTGCCGTTCAATCGGGAGGCGTGTAGCGACTGGCGATGCCGCGGTGGTATTCGAGGAAGGCGTCGCTGACCACCACCTGCTGGCCCGGGGACAGCCCGGAGACGATGCCGGTCTGCCAGCCTCGGGCCGGCCCGGGAACGACCGGGGTCGGCCGGTCGCCCGCCGCCGAGTGGACCAGCACCCACCAACGCCCGCGATCCAGGATCAGGGCGCGGGTGGGCACCATGACCATGCGCTGCACCGGACCCTTCAGCACCAGCTTTCCCCACTGCCCGTCGACCCAGTGCGCGGGCGCCGCGGACACCGCGGATGCCACCGGCAGCAGGCCGACCTGCACGCCCCCGTCGGGCGCCATGGCGGCGGCGATCGCTGCGACCTCGACGGCCACGGGCCGCGCCTGCCCGCCGGAGGGCCGGAAGCTGCCCCGCATGCCCACCCGCAGCCCGGAGGCATCCGCGCCATAGATCTGCGCCCGGAGCCACAGCCGGCCGGCCGGCTGCAAGGTGGCGATGGCCTGGCCGGAAGCGACCTGCTCCCCGTCCGCGGCCTGCAGCGCGAGAATGGTTCCCGCCACGGGAGCACGCAGGCTTCGCTGGCTGCGGACCTCGCGCAGCCGGGCGGTGGCGGTGCGCACGGCGGCGTCGGCCGCGCTCAGCCGGGCTTGCGCGGCGTCCAGGTCCTGGCGCGTGGCGAGCTGGGTGCCGAACTTGGCGCGCACGATGGCCAGCAGGCGCCGATCCGCGCGGGCACGGGCCTCGGCGCCGGCGAGCCGCTGCGAGCTCGCCACCAGGCGAGCCTGCATGCGCGGGCCCTGCACGCGCGCCAGGACCTCCCCCGCACGGACCGCGCTGCCGGGAAGGATGCGCAGCCCGCCCAGGGTGCCCGGGGCGACCACGCGCAACTCCACGGTGGCGATGGGCTCGACCTGGGCGTAGGCGCGGATTTCCCGCGCCACGGAGGCGGCCTTCGCGCTCACATAGGGGTCGGCGCGCGCGCTCGCCGCCCAGGTACTGCCCGCCATGCCGAGCAGCAAGGCGGCGGGAAGCAGCGCGGCGAAGGGGCGTCGGAAACTCGACATGGGTCCATGCTACGGCGCTGGACGCAAGGGCCGAAGGGCTGGGACGACGCAGTGGACTAGGCTGGCCGGCTGCCTCGCCGGCTCTTGGTCGAAGATCCGGCACGCGGCGCGCTCATCAAGGGCGGGGGCGGGATCCGCAAATTGCGCTACGCGCAGCCAGGTGAGAAACCGCGCTGTTGCGTGAACTCGTCAAGGGACTATGAAATGGACAAAGAACTCTTCGATGATCTGGTGCAGAGCTTGAAGGAGGCCGGTGCGGTCGCACGAGGTGAAGCCCGGGCCTCACGGAGAACGACCTTGCCCCAGGTGAGCGCGAAGTCCGTGCGCGAGCGGGTCGGGCTGTCGCAAGGCGATTTTGCGCGACTCATCGGCGTCAGCGTCAAGACACTGCAAAACTGGGAACAGAATCGCCGCCAACCGACGGGGCCTGCAGCGGCCTTGCTCAAGATCGTCGCCACGGCGCCCGATGTCGCGCTCAAGGCATTGCACGCGCAAATTGCTGATCTGCATCAAGAATGACTTCAACGGATCATTCCGCTTCTCGAAGCAGGATGGACAACCTCGGCCGAGTTCCATGCGACGCTTCGCGATCGGCAGTGGTTCATGCGTTGGCACGAGGGTCACCGGACACATCACCTGCACGTGGTCGTGTTCGGAAGCACGGTCTGGGTCGCACGGCTGAAATTCCGCGATGCCCTTCGCGCCGACGCCACGCTCGCAGCACGGTACGCCGGACTCCAGCAAGACCTCGCGGATCGGCATCGGCTCGACCGCGAGGCGTACACCGCCGCGAAGGCCGATTTCGTCCGTGCGGTGGTCGACGGATGGCCCCCCAAGAACCGCTAGACTTCCAGCCTCCTCTCGCCATAGTTCAATGGATAGAACAAGCCCCTCCTAAGGGTTAGATGCAGGTTCGATTCCTGCTGGCGGGACCAGGCCGGGCCACGAGGCGGCAATATCCGTTATTCGTGATATTGCGAAATTGCC
>JAKBBK010000069.1:0-3832 GCA_021808525.1 Pseudomonadota bacterium | reverse complement strand
CTCGCCATAGTTCAATGGATAGAACAAGCCCCTCCTAAGGGTTAGATGCAGGTTCGATTCCTGCTGGCGGGACCAGGCCGGGCCACGAGGCGGCAATATCCGTTATTCGTGATATTGCGAAATTGCCTTGGACTCCCGCGCAAGCGTCCAGTACAAAGATCCGGCGCAGTTTCCACCTGGACCATCTCGTAGTAGTCATGACCCGAAATCCCCTGCAATTCCTGTTGGCCGGCCTGCTCGCGCTGTCGGCCGGCGCCGCGGCGCGTGCCTCGGTGCTGCCCGGCCCCCTGGTCGACGTGCAGTGGCTGCATGCCCACGCCTCGCAGGTCCAGATCGTCGACATCCGCGACGATGTGGGCTCGCTGACCGACGACCCCAAGACCCGCAGCGTCGGGGGGCACAAGGTGATCGAGCAGGTGGGCGGCTACATCCCGGACGCGCTTTCGGTGAACTTCTGGGCGCTCCGCGAAAAGCGCGAGATCGACGGCAGGAAGGTGGACTTCCTGCTGCCCACGGCCGAGGAATTCCAGGAAGTCATGAGAGCCTCGGTGCTGCAGCCGGGCAAGCCCATCGTGCTGGCGCCCACCGGCGACGACGCCACCTCCCTGCAGGAGGCCGCCTTCCTGGCCTGGGAACTGCAGCTGTTCGGGGAGCCGGCGGCCGACGTGGCCATTCTCGACGGCGGCACGCATGCCTGGCTGGCTGCCGGCTACCCGGTGGACACCGATGCCATCGCGCCCATGGAGTCGGGTCGGTGGACGGCCTCGCCGGCGCGCGCCGACATGCTGGCCCACGTGGCCCAGGTGCAGGCCGCGCAGCGACGCCACGAGGCCTTGTGGGACGCCCGCCCGCTGGCCCAGTTCGCAGGGCTGGAACGGACCCCGGTGATCCCCGCGGACGGTCGCCTGCAGGGCTCGCGCCCCTTGCCGGCCGAATTGCTGTATCGGGTCGCGGCCGACGGCTCCTGGCACTTCCTCCAGCCTGCCCAATACCGCAAGGTGCTGGCGCTCGACGGCGTCGGGCTGCCGGGCAAGGGCATCGTGTACTGCAACACCGGCCAGTACGCGGCGGGAGCCTGGTTCGTGGTGGACCGCATCCTGGGGCGACGCGGCCTGCGCGAATACCCGGGCGGCATGAACGAATGGCTGGCGCTGGGCCTGCCCATCAAGGCGCTCTGATCCGATCCCGGCCGCCGGGGCCCGCCCCGCGGGCGGCCGCGACGGCCCGGCTTGTCGCGCGACGCGACAGGCGCGACAGCCGGGCTGTCGCGTGCGACAGTGCCAGAGCGGCCGACGGATCGGCCGCGGGGCCCTGATCGCCAGGGCAAGCCCCTGATTTCCCTGGATTTTTCGCTTCCCAAGCTCTCTCGCGGAAGGCCTGGCACGCTTCCTGATAGCCATGCTGCCGGCTGCCGCGGACGGGTCCGTGGACGGCGACAAACTACCAGAGGAGTCGGACATGGACATGCTTGAACCCGGAAAATTCGGGACCCCGGTGGCTTTCAAGAAGCGCTACGGCAACTACATCGGCGGTCGCTGGGTGGAACCCGCCAGCGGCCAGTACTTCGAGAACATCACCCCCATCACCGGCAAGGTGTTCTGCGAAGTGCCCCGCTCCAACGCCGAGGACGTGGAGCGGGCGCTGGACGCCGCGCACGCCGCCAAGGCGGGCTGGGGCGCGACCTCGCCGGCCGAGCGCGCGGCCGTGCTCAACCGCATCGCCGACCGCATGGAAAGCCAGCTGGCCGTGCTGGCCGCCGCCGAGACCTGGGACAACGGCAAGCCCATCCGCGAGACCACCGCGGCCGACCTGCCGCTGGCCATCGACCATTTCCGCTATTTCGCCGGTTGCGTGCGCTCGCAGGAAGGCTCCATCGCCGAGATCGACCACCAGACCTACGCCTACCATTTCCACGAGCCGCTGGGCGTGGTCGGGCAGATCATTCCCTGGAACTTCCCGCTGCTCATGGCGGCCTGGAAAATGGCCCCCGCGCTGGCCGCGGGCAACTGCGTGGTGCTCAAGCCGGCCGAGCAGACCCCGGTGAGCATCCTGGTGCTGATGGAGATCATCGGCGACCTGCTGCCGCCCGGAGTGCTCAACGTGGTCAACGGCTTCGGGCTGGAGGCCGGCAAGCCCCTGGCCAGCAGCCCGCGCATCGCCAAGATCGCCTTCACCGGCGAGACCAGCACCGGGCGCCTGATCATGCAGTACGCCAGCCAGAACCTGATTCCGGTCACCCTGGAGCTCGGAGGCAAGTCGCCCAACATCTTTTTCCAGGACGTGATGGCCCGGGATGACGGATTCCTGGACAAGGCGGTCGAGGGCTTCGTGATGTTCGCGCTGAACCAGGGCGAGGTGTGCACCTGCCCGTCGCGCGCGTTGATCCACGAAAGCATCTACGAGCCCTTCATGGAACGGGTGCTGCAGCGCGTGGCGGCGATCAAGCAGGGCAATCCGCTGGATCCGCAGACCATGATCGGCGCCCAGGCCAGCAGCGAGCAGATGCACAAGATCCTGTCCTACCTGGACATCGGCCGCCAGGAAGGCGCGCAACTGCTCGCCGGCGGGGCGCGGGCGCAGCTGGGCGGCGACCTGGAAGGCGGCTACTACGTGCAGCCCACGGTGTTCAAGGGCCATAACAAGATGCGCATCTTCCAGGAGGAGATCTTCGGCCCCGTGGTCTCGGTGACCACCTTCCGCGACGAGGCCGAGGCGCTGTCCATCGCCAACGACACCCTGTACGGCCTGGGCTCGGGGGTGTGGACCCGCGACATGAACACCGCCTTCCGCATGGGGCGCGGCATCCAGGCCGGACGCGTGTGGACCAACTGCTACCACGCCTATCCGGCGCACGCCGCCTTCGGCGGCTACAAGCAGTCGGGCATCGGGCGCGAGACCCACAAGATGATGCTCGACCATTACCAGCAGACCAAGAACATGCTGGTCAGCTACTCCGAAGGGCGCCTGGGCTTTTTCTGAGCGCGCGCGCCCCCCGGCGAGGGGGGCGCGTGCAACTCGTTACCCATGGATGCCCGCGGCGACAACTGCGGGGAACCCGGGTGCGCGGCATGTCGGGCCTGGGCTAGTCTGGCGCCTCGGGGCGCCAGGTCCCCGGCACGGATGGCTCGACCGACAACCATGAGTACCCAGCATCAGGACACCGCGGTGGCGGTGGTCACCGGAGGCGCGCGAGGCATCGGCCTGGGCATCGCGCGCTGGTTCCTGCAACAAGGCCAGCGCGTGGCGCTGCTGGACATCGACGCGCCCACGCTGGAGCGCACCGAGCGCGAGCTGGCGCTGCCCGAGCGGGTGCTGGCGCTGCACTGCGACGTGTCGGACGAAACCCGCGTGGCCCAGGCGGCCGACGCGGTGTGGCAGCGTTTCGGACGCGTGGACGCCCTGGTCAACAACGCCGGAGTCGCGGTGTTCAAGCCCATCGGCGAGACCAGTTTCGCGGACTGGCGCCATGTGCTGGGGACCAACCTGGACGGTGCCTTCCTGTGCACCCAGGCCTTCGCCCCGCTGATGCTGCGCGGCGGGCGCGGCGGCGCGGTGGTCAACATCGCCTCCATCTCCGCCGTGCGCGCCAGCACCCTGCGCGTGGCCTACGGCACCAGCAAGGCGGCGCTGGTGCACCTGACCCGCCAGCAGGCGGTGGAGCTGGGCGACCAGGGCATACGCTGCAACGTGATCGCCCCCGGCCCGGTGGAAACCGAGATGGCCAAGCTGGTGCACAGCGTGGCCGTGCGCTCGGACTACCACGACGCCATCCCGCTGGGACGCTACGGCACGGTCGAGGAAATGGCCCAGACCGTGGGCTTCCTGTGCAGCC
>JAKBBK010000068.1 GCA_021808525.1 Pseudomonadota bacterium | reverse complement strand
TTGTTGTTCAACTCCTCCCGCGACATCACGGAGCGCCGCACCGCCCAGCAGCGCATCGCCCAGGCGATCGAGGCCCTGCGCGAATCCCAGGAAATCGCGGCCATGGGCAGCTACGTGCTCGACCTCCAGCGCGGCACCTGGGAAGGCTCCGACATGCTCGACCGCCTGCTGGGCATCGACGCCGGCCATGACCACACCATCCAGGGCTGGGTGGAACTCGTGGCCCCCGAGGATCGGGACATGATGGCCCGCTACCTGGCCCACGAGGTCATCGAACTGGGCCGCCCCTTCGACCGCGAGTACCGGATCATCCGCCCCTCCGATGGCGCGCTGCGCTGGGTTCACGGGCTCGGGCGCCTGAGCACGGACGCCTCGGGCCGACCCGCCCAGATGGTCGGCACCGTGCAGGACATCACCGCGCGGCGCAATGCCGAAGCCGACCTGCGCATCGCCGCCACCGCCCTCGAAGCCCATGACGGCATCGTGGTAACCGACGCCGCCGGCGTGATCCAGCGGGTCAACCGGGCCTTTTCGCGCATCACGGGTCATGACGAGCGCCAGGCCGTGGGCCAGACCCCCTTCGCGCTGCTGTCCGGGCTGCGGGAGCCGGGCCGCGAGGCGCAAGTGCGCGAGCGCCTGGCGCGCGAGGGCTACTGGCAGGCGGAACTGGAGCATCGGCACGAGAACGGGGGCTCCTTCACGGGGCGCCTGACCGTCTCGGCGGTCAAGGATTCGCAAGGCAGTGTCACGCACTACGTCGCCTGGCTGGCCGACATCACGCGCCAGCGCCAGGCCGAATCGAAGGCCGAGCGCCTGGCCCATTTCGACGCCCTGACCGACCTGCCCAACCGCACCCTGCTGCACGAGCGCCTGGCGCGGGCCATGTCGGCAAGCGAGCGCGACCAGGAACATTGCGCGCTGCTGTTCGTCGACCTCGACCATTTCAAGAAGGTCAACGACACCATCGGCCACCAGGCCGGCGACCAGCTCCTGGTCGAAGCGGCACGGCGCATGCGCCAGGCCGTGCGCGCCAGCGACACCGTGGCGCGCTTCGGGGGCGATGAGTTCGTGCTGGTGCTCGAGGGCCTGGGCCAGGATGCCCAGCAGGCCGGCGTGCGCGCCCACAGGGTCGCGGACAAGGTGCTGTCCAGCATCAGCGGTCATTACGAGCTCAGCGGCCAGCCCTTCTACTGCACGGTGAGCATCGGCGCGACCCTGTTCCGGGGCACCTCGGATTCCGCCGAGACCGTCCTGCGCCATGCCGACCTGGCCATGTACCGCACCAAGCAGGGCGGCCGCAACGCGGTGAGCTTCTTCGAGGCCAGCATGCAGGTGGAGCTGGCGCAGCGCACCGCGCTGGAGTCGGAACTGCGCGCGGCCCTGCATGACCACCAGTTCGTGCTGTACTTCCAGCCCCAGTTCGACCGCGACTCCAGGCTCATCGGTGCCGAGGCCCTGCTGCGCTGGAAACACCCTTCACGCGGTCTGCTGCTTCCGGGCGAATTCATCGCCCTGGCCGAGGAGACGGGAATCATCGTGCCGCTCGGGCAGTGGGTGCTGGAGGCGGCCTGCGCCCAACTCGCCGCCTGGGCAGGTGCCGAGGCCACCCGCGACCTGGTGCTGGCCATCAACGCCAGCGCCCGCCAGTTCGCGCAGGCCGATTTCGTGGCCCGCGTGCTGGCCTCGCTGCGCCAGGCCGGAGCCCCCCCCTCGCGCCTGAAAATCGAGCTCACCGAAAGCGCCGTGCTGGACAACCTGCGGGACGGTTTCGACAAGATGCAGGCCCTGAAGGCTTCCGGAATCTCCTTCTCCCTGGACGATTTCGGCACCGGCAGTTCCTCCCTGTCCTACCTGACCCGCCTGCCGCTCGACCAGCTCAAGATCGACAAATCCTTCGTCGACGACCTTCCCGCCGACCCGCAGGACGCCATGGTGGCCCAGACCATCATCGCCATGGGCAAGGGCCTGGGCCTGAACGTGCTGGCCGAGGGAGTGGAGACCCAGGCGCAATGGGCCTTCCTGATGCAGCATGGTTGCGACGCCTTCCAGGGCTACCACTTCGCCAGGCCGATGCCGGTGGAGGATTTCGAGGCCCTGACGGTCGCGCCCGCGCGGGCCCGCGGCGCGACGGCGTCGCATCCCTGAGGGCTCAGGCCCGCGCCGCGCCCGCGGCCTGCGCGTAGGCTTCGCGCAGGCCTTGCGCCAGCAGCCCGGCCGGGCTGGCGGGATCCTGGGCGGCGCGATGCACCAGGCCGATGTCGCGGTGGAAGGTGTGGCGCCCGAGGTCGACGGCGCGCACGCCCGCCGGCCAGCGGCGGTGGCTGGCGGTCTGCGGCACCAGCGCCACGCCCACGCCATGGGCCACCAGGCGCACGATGGCATCGAGCTCGTCGAGTTCGCACACCTCGCGCACCCGCAGGTGCGCGGCGCGCAGGAAGCGGTCGACCTGGCGCCCGCCGAAGGAGGCGCGGTCGTAGCGCACGAAGGGCTGGCCGGCGAGCAGCTCGGCCCAGTCCTCTCCCTTCGCATCCCGCGGCACCAGCAGGCGGAAGGGCTCGTGCGCCAGCGTGGTCCAGCGCAGATCGCCCTGCAGCGGGAACGGCGGCCGGATCACGGCCGCCATGTCGATCTCGCCGGCGTCGACCAGGTCGAGCAACTCCATCGACAGACCCGGCAGCACCCGGCTGCGGCAGCGCGGCATGCGGCGGTGAAAGTCCGCCAGCACCTGCGGCAGCACCGAGCGCTGCACCGAGGCGATGGCGCCGAGTTCCACCGTCACCGCGGCCTGCGCGCCGGCCGCTCCCGAGCCCAGGCCGCCGAACAGTTGCAGCAGTTCCTGCGCCCGCTCCAGCACCTCGCGCCCGCGGGCATTGAGCCGGGCCGAGCGTCCGGTGCGATCGAACAGGGCAAAGCCCAGCGCGGCCTCCAGGCGCTGCATCTGCGCGCTCACGGCCGCCTGGGTGAGCCCGATCTTCTCGCCGGCGGCGGTGAAGGTGCCTTCGCGCGCGACGGCGACGAAGGTTTTCAGCTCACGAAGCATGCACAAAGGGAATTGATGATTCGGGCAAATATTAATTGGTTTGCATACGCCCTCGAGCGGCCTAGGATGATGGCGATCCCGACCCCCACCAGGAGCCACGCGCATGCATCCCGGCCTCGGCCAGGCGCCGGACGATTTCCCCATCATGCGCTGCCTCGGCGACACCTGCCTGGTGGTGGACTTCGGCCAGGGGGTGGACCTGGAACTCAACCGCCGCGCCGTGGCCTTCGCGCAGCGCCTGCGCGCGGCCGCGCTGCCCGGCATCGACGACATCGTCCCCTCCTTCACCACGGTCGGCCTGCATTTCCGCCCCGAGGCCGTGCAGGCTCCCCCCGGCCTGACACCGCTGGCGGCCGTGGAAGCCGCCGCGCGGGCGCTGCTGCTGGCCGCGGACGCAGCCGCCCTGCCCCAGCCCAGGGTGGTGGAGATCCCCGTGTGCTACGGCGGAGCATGGGGGCCGGACCTCGACGAGGTGGCCGCGCGTGCCGGTGTCGCGCCGGCCAGGATCGTGGACCTGCACGCGGACGGCTTGCACCACGTCTTCATGGTCGGCTTCGCGCCAGGGCATCCCTACCTGGGCCTGTGGGGCGAGGCCTTCGACCTGCCCCGGCGCGCCACGCCGCGCGCCCGGGTTCCCGCCGGCACGGTGGGCGTGGCCAACCGCCAGTGCGTGATCTATCCCTTCGAGCTGCCCAGCGGCTGGAACCTGATCGGCCGCACCCCGCTGCGCCTGTTCGACCCCGGGGCGCGCGAACCCTGCCTGCTGGCTCCCGGCGACCAGGTGCGCTTCGTGCCCGTGGACCCCGAGCAGTTCCTGAGGCTGCAGGAGCCTGGCGATGCCTGAGACAGCCGCCCGGGTCGAGGTGATCAGGCCCGGCGCCTTCAGCACCCTGCAGGATCTCGGGCGCCGGGGCTACCAGCATCTGGGGGTGTCGGTGTCCGGGGCCATGGACGAGGTCGCGCATCGCCTGGCCAACGCCGCGGTGGGCAATCCGCCCGCCATGGCGACCCTGGAGATCACCCTGCTCGGCCCGGTGCTGCGCTTCAGCTCCAGGGCCCTGATCGCCTGCTGCGGCGCCGAGCTGTCGCCCAGTGTCGACGGCAAGGCGCTGCCGCCCGGTCGCGCGATGAGCGTGCCGGCCGGGGCGACCTTGCGCTTCGGCGCGCGGCAGGCCGGGGTGCGCGCCTATCTCGCGGTGCGCGGCGGCTTCGCCGTGCAGCCCGTGCTGGGCAGCCTCAGCACCCAGGCGCGCGCCGGCCTGGGCGGCCAGGCGGGGCGCCCGCTGGCGGCCGGCGACGTGCTGGACCTGGCAGACCCGGGCGGCCGCGCCCCCCGGCGCGGCGCGCGCGCGCTACGGGCGCGGCAGGCCCTGCTGGAAGCGATGGCCGAGCCCGGGCCGATGCGTGTGCTGCTGGGCAGCGAATGGCCCCAGTTCAGCCCCGGCTCCCAGGCCCGCTGGCTGGACGGTCCCTGGCGCATCGGCGCCCAGTCGGATCGCATGGGCTACCGGCTCGAGGGTCCGGCGCTGGAGCGCCACGTGCGCGCCGACCTGCTGTCCGAAACCGTCAGCTTCGGCACCGTGCAGGTTCCGCCGGACGGCCGCCCCATCGTGCTCATGGCCGACCGCCAGAGCACCGGTGGCTACCCGCGCCTCGCCCAGGTGGCCGGCGTCGACCTGCCTCGCCTGGCCCAGCGCGCGCCGGGCGAGACCCTGCGCTTCGCGCTCATCGACGTGGACACCGCGCAGCGCCTCCTGCTGGAGCGCGCGCGCCTGTTCGCCGACCTGTGCTCCGGCACCTCCTCCGGCACTTCCTCCGGCACTTCCTCCGGCACCACACCCGGCATTCCCTCCCACGCGTCGCCCCGCGCGACCTGAGCAAGCATGGCTGCCATGAAAACCCTGGATCTGAACTGTGACATGGGCGAAGGCTTCGGCGTCTACGCCATGGGCGACGACGAGGCCCTGCTCGCCCACGTGAATTCGGCCAACATCGCCTGCGGCTTCCACGCCGGCGACCCCGGCACCATGGCGCGCACGGTGCGCGCGGCCGCGGCGCGCGGCGTGGCCGTCGGCGCCCACCCGGGGCTGCCCGACCTGCAGGGCTTCGGCCGTCGCGCCATGGCCCTGTCCCCCGCGGAGGCCTACGACCTGGTGGTCTACCAGATCGGCGCGCTGCAGGCCGTGGCCGCCGCCGCCGGCACGCGGGTACGCCACGTGAAGACCCATGGCGCGCTGGACAACATGGCGGTGGTGGACGAGAAACTGTCCGAGGCCATCGGCCGCGCCGTGCGCGACGTCGACCCCTCGCTGCTGTTCTACGCCATGTCGGGCAGCATCACCGCCACGGTGGCCCGCGGCCTCGGGCTGCGGGTGGTCAGCGTGGTCTACGCCGACCGCAGCTACCAGGACGACGGCACCCTCACGCCGCGGCGCCAGCCCGGCGCCATGATCACCGATCTGCAGCAGTCCGTGGCCCAGGTGCGCGACATGCTCGAGCGGGGTTTCGTGCGCGCGCAATCGGGCCGCGAGATTCCCATCGAGGCGCAGGCCCTGTCCCTGCACGGCGATCAGCCCGGGGCGCTGGCCTTCGCGAACGGCCTGACCCAGGCGCTGCGCGCCGGCGGAGTCACGCTGGCGCCGGCGGCAGGCGCACCGGCAGGCTGAACTACCGGGCGAACAGCATGCCGATGTCGGCGAAGGCCTTGACCTCGATGGCGTTGCCCGAGGGATCCAGGAAGAACATCGTGGCCTGCTCCCCGGGCTGGCCCTTGAAACGGATGTAGGGCTCGATCACGAAACTCAGGCCCTGTTCCCGCAGGCGCCGGGCCAGGGCTTCCCAGTCGGCCATGGGCAGCACGATGCCGAAGTGGCGCACCGGCACGCCGTGACCGTCCACGGCATTGCGCTGCGCCACCCCGGTCTCGCCCGGCGCCAGGTGGGCGACGATCTGGTGGCCATAGAAGTTGAAGTCCACCCACTCCTCGGAACTTCGCCCCTCGGGGCAACCCAGCAGGTCACCGTAGAACTGGCGGGCCAGCGCCAGGTCGTGCACCGGAAAGGCGAGGTGGAAGGGAGACATCATGCCGGGGTTGGTGATCGGGGCTTGCATCGGATCGGACTCGACAGGAAAAGAGGACATGCGCGGGCGGCGCGGAAACCCCATGGTAGGCCTGGGGACAGCAACGACAAAAGCGATAGTTCTTGGGGCTGACCATCAAGGCCTTTGATGCATGCGCCTGGCGGGCAGCGCCTGCAGGCCCGCGCCCCCGCCCGCGCCCGGGTTATGCTCGGGCACCATGCGCTTTCGCATTCCGCCCCTGCCTCGCCGGCTGCTCGCCGGCCTGGGCGCCGCGCTGGTCGCCGGGGTCCTGGCGCTGGGCGGCTGCGCCCAGTTGCGTTCCGCGCTGCGCATGCAGGACAGCCGCCTGGCCGCGGTGCCCGCGGGCACCTACCGGCTCGACCCCGAGCATTGCAGCGTGGTGTTCTCGGTCGACCACCTGGGCTTTTCCCGCCCCATCATGCGTTTCGACCGCGTGCAGGCCACGCTGCGCTGGCCGCCGGGCGGCGCGGCCGAGGCCCGCGTGGAGGCCCGCGTGCGCACCGACAGCGTGGACACCAACGTGCCCCTGCTGGACCAGGAGCTGCGCTCGCCGGCCATGCTGGACTCCGCGCGCCACCCCTACCTGCTCCTGCGGGCCCGGGGCTGGCACCCCAGCTCGGCGCGACGCGGCGACGTGGCCGGGCTGCTCGTGCTCGGCCGCGA
Source organism: Pseudomonadota bacterium (assembly GCA_021808525.1). GTDB lineage: Bacteria > Pseudomonadota > Gammaproteobacteria > Burkholderiales > Burkholderiaceae_C > Thiomonas_A. Next base: position 7,847 of record JAKBBK010000068.1, on the reverse strand, counting down.
GCGCGTGCCCCTGGTGCTGCACGTGCGCTTCAACGGCTACGGGGTCGACCCGGTCACCGGCGTGGCCACGCTGGGCTTTTCCGCCCGGGGCAGTTTCTCGCGCGACCAGCTGGGCCTGAAGGCCTGGCCGGGCCTGGTGGGCGACACCGTGCACCTGCGCATCGAAGCCGAGTTCCTCGCCGCACGGCCCGGCCCGCAAGCCGGCAGCTAGCTCCTAGCCTCCGGTCAGGGCCTGGAACACGTGCACCACCGCCCCCTCGGCCACCTGGTCGCGCAGGGTGCTGCGGTCCACCACGATCCTGCCGTCGATGCTCAGCGCCACATGCCGGCGCAAGGCGCCGCGTTCGTCCAGCACGTAGTCGGTGAAGCCCGGGGCCAGGCGGTCGACCGCGCGCAGCACCTCGGCCACCGAGCCCGGCGCCACCTCGATGCTGCCGCCCTGCAGCGCGGGAAAGAACCTGTGCAGATGACGGGTGATCTCCACGCTGGGCATGGCCTTCACCCGAAACGCACCGAGTAGACCGGCGGGAAGTTGTGGCCCAGGCAGCGCCAGGAATCCCCGCGATCCTCGGAAAGGTACACATTGCCCGTGGTGGTGCCGAAACACAGGCGGTCGCCCGCGGCGTCCAGGCCGTGGCGCAGCACGATGTCGTAGGCCTGCTCCTGCGGCAGGCCCTTGCGCAGCACCGTCCACGACCGCCCGGCGTCCTCGGTGCGCGCCACGAACAGCCCGGCGCCGATGGCCATGCGCTGCGAATCGGCCCGCGCCGGCACCACCCAGGCGGTGCGCCCGTCGCGCGCGTCGGCGACGATGGGAAAGCCGAAATGCACCCCGGCCTCCGGGTGGCTCACCCGGCTCCAGTTCGCGGCCCCGTCCTCGCTGTGGAAAATGCCGCAATGGTTCTGCTGCCAGATGCGCTCCGGCTGCCCCGCGCAGGCGCTCACGAAATGCGGGTCATGGCCCCATTCGGCCCGCGGGTCGGGCAGGTAGTCGTTGAGCATGCCCTGGTTGCTGCCCACCCAGCTCAGGCCCCCGTCCCGGCTTCGCAGCACCCCGGCGGAGGAGGCGGCCACGAGCAGGTGCCCGCCGTCGCGGGGGTCGACGATGATGGAATGGATGCCCGGCTCGAACACGCCGTAGTCCACGCTGGCCGGCGTGCCGAACCAGCGGTTCTCGTGGGTCGCGTCCCCGGCGAACAGGTCTCCGCCGCGGCTGGGGTGGTTCCACAGCGCCCGGTTCAGCTCCCAGCTGTCGCCGCCGTCGTCGCTGACGAACAAGCCTCCGGGGATGGTGCCCGCGTACAGGCGCCCCGGCTGGTCGGCGTTGCCGAAGGCCAGGCTCCAGATCTTGTACACCGTCGCGTCGCGGTACTCCGGCTGCGCAGCCGGCGCCGAGGGATCGAAATCCGGCGTCGGCAGGTACTTGACGATGTAGCGCGCCCCCTGCGGGTACTTGAGGGAGGACAGGTCCTGCCAGCTGGCCCCGCCGTCGCGCGAACGCGAAAGCTTCGGGCCCCAGTGGCCGTGGTCCAGCGAGGCCCACAGCGTGCCGTCCCGGGGATCGCGCGCCGCGTAGCACACGGGAATCCCGGCATGTTCGATGGCACGCGGGCGCCAGCCCGAGGCCGCATGGTCGAGCAGCACCGTTCCCTTGCGCGTGCCCAGCAGGATCATCGAGCTCATGGACCGCCCTCCCCTTCCCCGCAGCTATTGCAGGTGCAATGCGGCGAGCATACGCCCGGATTCGCGCAAGGCCTCCTGGATCGCGAATTCGAGGTTGTCCACGGTTCCGCGCAGGCGCAACTGCAGCTTGCCGTCCAGCGCGCCGCGCAGTTGCAGACGGGCCCCGCCATCGCCGGCCGCCGCCCGCTCGGCGGCCACGGCGATCCAGTCCACCTCCTGCAGCAAGGCGTTCAGGGCCTGGTAGCGCCCGTCGATGCGATCCATCGGCAGCGGCCGCGTATGGTGCCAGCGCACCGCGTCGGCCAGCGCGTCGGGCAGGCGCCACTTGCGCAGCGCGAGATAACCCAGCTCCGAGTGGGTGAAGCCGCAGATCCGGGTTTCGGCCTCGATCAGTTCGTCCGGCGTGGCCCAGTCCGTCTCCTCCACGCTGCGCAGTTCCTCGGGCGCCTCCAGGTACAGCACGAAGCGCCCGATGTCGTGCAGCAGGCCGAACACGTAGGCCTCGTCGGGCTCGCCCCGGTATTCCACCGCCAGCACCGACAGCTTGCGCATCAGCCAGGCCACGTCCACCGAATGCTTCCACAGGCTGCTTTCCCAGTCGCTGCGCGGCGCCAGCAACTGCGCCGCCGAGTGGGCCAGGATCAGGTCCACGGCGCCGCGCGCGCCCACGCGCAGCATGGCCTCGTGGAGGGTGGTGATGGGCCGTGCCGCGCCCAGGGCGGCCGAATTGGCGTACTGCAGCACCCGCGTGGCGAAGGCCGGGTCGGCGTGCAGGGCCCGCGCCACCTGATCGAAATAATCCGGGCTGTCCTGCCGCAAAGCCATCAGCTCGCGCACGATCTCCGGCAGCATCGGAAGCTGCTCGAGCCGCTTCTCGAGTCGTTCGAGCGCACTGGCCGGGGGGACGGGCATGACAGACCTCGCTGCGGATGGGAACGACCGGCACTCCCGGCCGTCCGGGCATGGCCCACAGTACTCCGCCAGGCCGCCTGCTGGCAAGGGCCCGGCGCCATGGCCCCGCGGGAAAAGTCCCTTCAGGCCAAAAAGTTCACGCCAGCCGCGCCGCGGGCGCGGCGAGGAACTCGCACTGGGCCACCGGCCGCGCGAACAGATAGCCCTGGAAGACGTCGCAGCCCAGGCTGCTCAGGTACTCGTGCTGCGCCGCCGTCTCCACCCCCTCGGCCACCACCTGCAGGCCCATGCCGTGGCCCAAGGCGAGCACGGCCTGCACGATCAGCACCGAGGTGGGATCCGCCGGCAACGGGTCGACGAAGGACTTGTCGATCTTGATCTGGTCCAGCGGAAGCTGGGCCAGGTAGGCCAGGGAGGAATTGCCGGTGCCGAAATCATCCAGCGCCACGCCCACGCCGCAGGCGCGCAGCTCGCGCAACTTGAACACCGTGTCCTGCAGGTTCTCCAGCGCCAGGCTCTCGGTGATCTCCAGCTGCAGGCGCCGCGGGTCCGCCCCCGCCGCGTCCAGGGCCTGCAGCACCCGCTGCACGAAATCGGCATGCCGGAACTGGCGCGCGCTCACGTTCACGGCCAGGCTCAGGTCCCGCGTGACCTCCTCGCGCGCCCAGGCCGCCAGGCGTTGGCAGGCCTGTTCCAGCACCCACTGGCCCAGGGGCTCGATCAGCCCGGTCTGCTCGGCCAGGTGGATGAAACAGCCCGGCCCGAGCAGGCCCTGGCCGGGATGCATCCAGCGCAGCAGGGCCTCCGCGCCGATGCGCCGCCCCCGCGCGTCGAACTGCCCCTGGTAATGCAGCACGAACTCCCGCGCGGCCAGGGCGGCCCGCAGGTCGGCCTCCAGCGCGTTGCGCGCTTCCAGCTCCACCTGCATCGCCTGCTCGAAAAAGCACAAGCCTCCAGGCCCCTGCTCCTTGGCTCGGTACATCGCCAGGTCCGCCTCGCGCATCAGCAGGTCCACCTGCTCCGAGTCGCCGTCGAACAGGGTCAGGCCGATGCTGGCGCCGCAGGACAGGGTGCGAGCCTCCAGCTGGAAGGGCTGCTCCAGCGCCTGGCGCAGCTTGGTGGCGATGCCGGCGGCCAGCGTGGCCGCCTGCGCCGGCACGCGGCCCAGGCCCTCGACCAGGACGGCGAAGGTGTCGCCGCCGAAGCGCGCCAGCGTGTCCTCGGCGCGCAGGGTCCGGCGCATGCGCTGCGCCGCCTGCACCAGCACGCGATCGCCGAAGGCGTGACCCAGCGAGTCGTTGACGTTCTTGAAATTGTCCAGGTCGAGCAGCAGCAGCGCGCCGAACTCCCCGCTGCGCGAGTCGGCCTGCAACGCGTGCGCCAGGCGGTCCTGCAGCAGGCTGCGATTGGGCAGCTCGGTCAGGGGGTCGTGATACCGCAGGTGCTCGATGCGCGCGCTGGCGCTTTTCTCGCGGGTGATGTCGGAGATCGACCCCACGTAGTGCAGCACGGCACCCTGCTCGTCGCGGATGGCCGAGACGTCCAGGCGCTCGTGGTACAGCGAGCCGTCGCGGTGCCGGTTCACCAGCTCGCCCTGCCAGTGTCCCCGTTCGCGCAACTGGCGCCACATGTCCGTGTAGAAGGCGGGCGGCTGCAGGCCCGAGCGCAGCATGCGGGGATTGCGCCCGACGATGTCCTGCGGCTCGTAGCCGGTGATGCGGGTGAAGGCGCGGTTGACCCGCTGCACCACGCCCTGCGCGTCGGTCACCATCATGCCCAGCTGCGAATCGAACACGGCGGCCGCGATGCGCAATTCGTTCTCGGCACGCTTGCGCCGGGTGATGTCCCGGGCCACCACGAAGGTGCCCGAAAGCTCGCCCTGCTCGTCGTACAGGGGGCCCTTCACGGTCAGCAGCACATGCGGGCCGTCGCTCATGTTCAGGGTCTCCTCGACGCTGAACACCTCGCGGTCGCGCCGGATGCGCTGGTCGTCGCACTCCAGGCGGCAGGCCTGCTCCGGCGGAAAGACGTCGCGCTCGGTGCGTCCCAGCACCTGCTCCGCGCTTTGTCCGATGAGTCGCTGGGCCGCGGGGTTGAACAGCACGAAGCGGCCCTGCAGGTCCTTGGCGACCATGGCGTCGCTGACGTTGGCGGCGATCTGCTCCAACAGGCTGGCACCCACCACCGCGCCCGGCGATCCGGGCAGGGTCAAGGCAGGGGGATCGAAAGGGGCCATGGGCGAGTAGGCGACCCTGGCGCGCGCCGGGGGCCGGGAGGGTCCGATGCCGGATTGTGCGCGCGAATGCGCGGTTTGCGCGCCATTCGGCACAAATATCCTGAACCCTTGATTTGGGGCAAACCCGGCACGCCAGTGCGCGCACGGGCGCCCGCACGCATCAAATGCGGAATTGACCCAGCAATTCGCGCAATTGCACAGCCTGGTCGTTCATGCTCTCCGAGGTCGCCGCCAGCTGCTCGGAGGACGCGGCGTTCTGCTGGGTGACGCTGCTGAGTTGCGCCACGGCGGTGCTGATCTGCTTCATGCCCGCGGCCTGCTCCTCGGCCGCCGCGCTGATCTCGCGCACCAGGTCCGAGGTGCGCGCGATGGCCGGCAGCAAGGCCTCCAGGCGCGAACCCGCCGTCTCGGCCTTTTGCACCGTGGACGAGGCCAGCTGGCCGATCTCCTTGGCCGCGGCCTGGCTCTTCTCGGCCAACTTGCGCACCTCGGCGGCCACCACGGCGAAGCCCTTGCCATGCTCGCCGGCGCGGGCGGCCTCGATGGCCGCGTTCAGCGCCAGCATATTGGTCTGGTAGGCGATGTCGTCGATGACGGAAATGCGCTGCGCGATCGAGCGCATGGCCTCCACGCTCTGCTCCACCGCCGTGCCGCCCTCGCGTGCCTGGCTGGCCGCGTCCTCGGCGATGGAATCGGTCTGGCGGGCGTTGTCCGAACTCTGCTGGATGGACGAGGAGGCCTGCTCCACGGTGGCCGAGGTCTGCTCCACGGTCGCCGCCTGTTCCGAGGTGGCCTGCGACAGGCCCTGCGCCGTGGCCGAGACCTGCCGGGCCGAACTCTCGATGCCTTCGGAGGCCCGCGCCACCGCGGACATGGTCTGGGTGAATCGGGCCACCATGGATTGCGCCGAACGCAGGATGGCGCTGATCTCGTCACGGCCGTGGGCATCGAAGCGCACCGTGAAATCCCCGCTCTCCAGCTTGCGGAAGGTTCCCAGCCCGCGCTCCACGTCGCGCCCGATGCGCCGCACGATCCAGGTCGCCAGCCCCAGCAGCAGCAGCACCATCACCCCCGACACGATGATGCCCCCGACGCTGTTGTGCCAGGCCTCGGCGTCGATGTCGTCCACGTAGTCGCCGGTGACGATGGCCCAGTGCCACGGGGCATAGGTGCCGACATAGGCCAGCTTCGGGTAATCCCCGCGGGTCACCCCGCCACCCGGCTTGGGCTTCGGGAACTCATAGCTGACATAGCCCGTTCCGGCGCGCGCCACGTCCACCACGGCCGTGAACAGGTTGAGTTTCCCGTCGGTGCGCACCGGGGCCTGCCCGTCGACCTGGTAGCCGGTCGAGGTATCGAACTTGGACGCATCCATCACCTTGCCGTCCATCTGCGGCAGCACGGGATGCATCAGCATCTTCGGGTAGGGAAAGTCGTCGTTGTTGATGCTGAAATAGCCGGTCTTGCCGTAGCGCATCCTGCTCACCGCGGCCATCGCGGCCGCCTGCGCCTGCGCCTCGCTCATCTTGCCCTGCCGGGCCTGGTCGGCGTAGTACTCCACCGCGCCCAGCGCGGTCTGCGTGGCATTGCGCAGCATCACCTTGCGCTCGGCCAGCAGGGCGGAGCGGCCATGGCTCACGTTGACCAGGGTGATCACCACCATGGAGGCGATGAACAGGGCCGCCAGCAGCACGAAGCTGCGGCGAATGTCGAGCACGAACAAGGGGCGGCGGGCGGCCATGGCAATCCCTGAAATGGGGGAGAAATCACGAAAGTTTAATCTCCCGCAAGCTTTTCCCCTCCGAAACCGCCCCTTTCTCGCTCCCCCGCCCCCTTCAGGCGGCCCCGAAGCCCCCGCCGCCGGGGGTGAGGATCTCGAACAGGTCCCCGGGCTGCATCTGCACGCTGGCGGTGGGCCCCAGCAGCAGTTCGCTGCCGTCGGCGCGCAGCACCCGGTTCAGGCCCGTCGCCCCGGGCGCGCCTCCGCGCAGGCCGAAGGCCGGCTGCAGGCGACCGTTGGACAGGATGCTCGCCGTCATCGGCGCCAGGAAGCGGATGCGCCGCGCCCCGCCCTCGCCGCCATGCCAGCGCCCCGCGCCGCCGGAGCCGCTGCGCAGCGTGAAGCCCTCCACCCGCACCGGGAAGCGGAACTCCAGCACCTCCGGGTCGGTGAGCCTGGAGTTGGTCATGTGGGTCTGCACCACCGAGGTCCCGTCGAAGCCGCCCGCCAGCCTGCCCTCGGCATCGAACACGCCTCCGGCGCCGGAGCCGCCGGCGATGGTCTCGTAGTACTGGCGCCGTTCGTCGCCGAAGGTGAAGTTGTTCATGGTGCACTGGCTGGCCGCCTGCACGCCCAGCGCCCCCAGCAGGGCATTGGTCACGCACTGCGAGGTTTCCACGTTGCCCGCCACCACCGCGGCCGGGTGGCGCGGCGCCAGCATCGAGCCCTCCGGCACGATCACCCGCAGGGGCTTGAGACAGCCCGCGTTGAGCGGAATGTCGTCGTCCACCAGGCAGCGGAACACGTACAGCACGGCCGCCGTGGTGACGGCGCGCGGAGCGTTGAAATTGTTGTCCAGCTGCGCCGAGGTGCCGCTGAAGTCGATCACCGCGCTGCGCGCGTCCGTGTCCACGCGCACCGCCACCTGGATGCGCCCGCCGTTGTCCAGCTCCAGGGTGTAGCTGCCGTCGCGCAGCGCGCCGATCACCCGGCGCACGGCCTGCTCGGCGTTGTCCTGCACATGGCGCATGTAGGCGCGCACCACCTCCAGGCCGTAGGACTCCACCAGGTGCCCCAGCTCGGCGGCGCCCTTGGCGTTGGCCGCGATCTGCGCCTTCAGGTCGGCCAGGTTCTCCTGCGGGTTGCGCGCCGGCAGCGGCCCCGAGCGCAGCAGCTCCAGCACCCGCTGCTCCTGCAGCACCCCCTGCTCGACCAGCTTGACGTTGTCGAACACCACGCCTTCGTCGGCGATGGTGCGCGAGTCCGGCGGCATCGAGCCCGGCGTGAGCCCGCCGA
>JAKBBK010000011.1 GCA_021808525.1 Pseudomonadota bacterium | reverse complement strand
CCACGACCAGCCAGGCCGTCTCCCTGTCCACCGGCATCACCTCCCTGTCCACCGGCGTCTCCACCGGCTTCTCCACCACGACCAGCCAGGCCGTCTCCCTGTCCACCGGCATCACCTCCCTGTCCACCGGCGTCTCCACCGGCTTCTCCACCACGACCAGCCAGGCCGTCTCCCTGTCCACCGGCATCACCTCCCTGTCCACCGGCGTCTCCACCGGCTTCTCCACCACGACCAGCCAGGCCGTCTCCCTGTCCACCGGCATCACCTCCCTGTCCACGGGCTTCTCCAGCACGAGCAGCCAGGTCGGCTCGATCTCGACCGGCTTCACCTCGCTGTCCACCGGCTTCTCCAGCACCAGCAGCCAGGTCACCTCGCTGTCCAGCGGCTTGTCCACCTCCGTGGGCGGCATCACGACACTGTCCACCGGGCAGGTGAGCCTGAGCACGGGGCTGAGCTCGGCCTACAGCAACATCAGCACGCTGCAGGTCGCGCTGTCCTCGGGGGTCGGGGTCGGCACCTCGCCGGTGGTCACGGCAGCCATCGGGGGCTACTCGACGAGTGGGGTGCAGACCCAGGGCTCGGTCGACAACGCGACCAGCATCCAGGTGTTGACCGCCGCGCAGGCCGCTCCCACGGCCGGCGGCGTGGACTCCACGGCCCTGGGCCTGGCGGCCAACGCGAGTTCCTACGGCGCCACCGCCTTTGGCGCCTGGAGCCACGTCATCGGCTCCAACGGCACGGCGGTGGGCTTCCGCTCGGTGGCGGCCGCCGGGTCGGTGGCCATCGGCTACCAGGACCAGGCCTCGGGCACCGAGTCGGTGGCCATCGGCTACGGCAACGTGATCGCGGGCAGCAACTCCGGAGCCTTCGGCGACCCCAACACGATCACCGGCGGAGTCACCGGAAGCTACGCCTTCGGCAACAACAACACCATCTCGTCCAACAATGCCTTCATCCTGGGCAACGGCGACACCATCGCTCCGGGCAACGATGGTGCGGTCGTGCTGGGTACCAACAGCACGCCCAGCGGCCCGAACACGGTCTCGGTGGGCTCTCCGGGCAATGAGCGGCGCATCACCAACGTGGCGCCGGGCGTGAACCCCACCGACGCGGTCAACATGAGCCAGTTGAACGCCCTCACCCGCTCCATCTACGCCATCCAGCGCACCGCCTACAGCGGCGCCGCGATGAGCATGGCCATGGCCGGGACCTACATGCCGGGGCTGCGCGACGGGGAATCGGCGCTGGGCCTGGGCCTGGGCTTCTTCCAGGGCTACAAGGCCCTGGGTATCGCCTTCCGGCACACCGACTCGGGTGGGGTGATGAGCTTCGGTGCCGGCGTGAGCACGACCGGCGGCTACACCGGCGCCAACTTTGGAGTGTCCTGGAAATGGTGACCCCCTCAGGCCCGACAGGGCTTTGCCTGGCAGGACTGCTCACGGCCCTGGCGCTTGCCGGCCCCGCGCACGCGCAGGCTCCACGCACGCCCAGGCCTTGGCGAACCGCGCGCGCGACCAGGCCGCCGCGCGCCGCGCCCGACCACATGTCCCAGGCCGCGAAAAGCGTGGGCGTGCTGCGCTGCCTGCCCGCGGTGCGCAGGATGGCGGGGCTGGAACTGCTTGGGGCCAGCCAGGACGATGTGGTGCTGAACTGGGATCGGCAGTTTCCCGATGCCTCGCCCTTTTTCGGGCTCATGGGAGTGGTGGAACCGGGCACCGGCACCCATGCGACCACCATCACGGCCGTGCCCGGCCCCTATGGAACCTGCACCGTGGCCTCCGAGCGCATCGCCTGGGCGCCCGAGTCCTGTGCGCGCCTCGCGAAGCGCGAACTCCCCGGCTACAGGGTCTCGCACCTGCTGCCGGACATGGACGTGCTGAGCAGCGCCTCGGATCCGGACAGCACGGTCTCGCTGCTGCACGCGGGCCCGGGCTGCCTGGTGATCCGGCGATTCGTGGACTTCGACTGGCGTGCCCCGCAATCGCGGGCGTACGACGATCGATGAGCGGCCTGTGCGTCGGAGTGTCCGTCCACGTGACGGAGGATGCCCATGTGTGGAGCAGCGGCATTCACCAGAACGTGGCCTTTCTGGTGATGTGCCTGCGTGCCATGCCCCAGGTGGGCCGCGTGCTGCTGCTCAACGGAGGATCCTGCCAGCGCCTTCCCGAGGCGCTGGAGTTCGACCGCCTGGGCGCCGAGCTGGTGCAGCCCCAGGCCGTGACCCATGAGGTCGACGTGGTCATCGAAATGGCCTCCAAGCTGCCGCAGGCCTGGATCCGCCGGGTCAAGGCGCGCGGAGCCTGGGTGGTGGCCTTTCTCGTGGGGCATTCCTTCACGGGCATGATCGAGCCCGCCCTGTTCGACCCCCAGCGGGGGATCGGGCTGGTCAACATGGAGCCCGACGAAGTGTGGATGATGCACAAGGACCTGCATTCCTCGCGCTCCCTGGTGCAGACCCTGCTGCGCGCGCCGGTGGTGGAGATGCCGCACTTGTGGGCCCCCAGCTTCCTGCAACGCCAGATCGACCTGGTGGAACGCGGGGGCGGGCGCTTCGGCTTCAACCCCCGCAAGCGGGCGCGCGCGGACAACGGATGGGCGGCTGCGATCTTCGAGCCCAACATCGGCGTGGTGAAGTCCTGCTTCGTGCCCATGCTGGGCTGCGATGCCGCCTATCGCGAACAACCCTGGACCCTGCGTCACATGATGGTGCTCAACAGCGTGCACATGAAGGACCACCCGACCTTCAACCGTTACGCCACCGTGCTGGACCTGGTTCGCGACCACCGCGCCAGCTTCGAGCCGCGCGTGACCGTGCCCGAGACCATGGTCCGGCTGGCGCGCGACCTGGTGGTCTCGCATCAGTGGGAAAACGACCAGAACTACCTGTATTACGACGCGCTGTACGGCGGCTATCCCCTGGTGCACAACTCCCCCTGGCTGCAGCAGCGCGCTCCGGGCTTCTATTACCCCGACTTCTCGGCTTCCGAGGCGGGCCGGCAGATCCTGGCCGCCTGGAGCAAGCCCGAGGAATTCTGGAAGGACTACCGGCGCGACGCCCAGGCCTTCCTGCGCGGACTGCACCCCGAGCACGAGTCCAACGTGCGCGCCTTCCTGCAGCGCCTGCCCCTGCGACGCGGGCAGGTCATGGCGACGCGGAGCGCGGCATGAGCGCGCAAGCCCCGCAATCCACGATCGCGCCGCAGCGGCTGCGCGTGGGGGTGACCCTGTACCTGCGCGACGACGCCCAGTCGATCTGGGAGAACGGCGCGCTGCAGAACGTGGTGTTCCTGGTGCAACTGCTGCAGCGCTCCCCCCTGGTGGCACGCGCCGCGGTGGTGATCAATCGAGATCACAGGAACGGCCTGCCGCCGGGGCTGATGCTGCAGGAGCCCGAACTGGAGATCATGACCCTTCCCGAGGCCATGGAAAGCCTGGACGTGCTGATCGAGCTCAGCGCACTGCTGGACGATGCCTGGATCCGCGAATTCCGGCAGCGCGGCGGGCGCACCATCTGGATGCGCGTGGGCAACGACTACGTGATCGACATCGAGCGCGCCATGTTCGCCCTGCCCCCGGCCAGCCTGTGCAACCGCCGGCCGGTGGACGCCGTGTGGACCCTGCCGGAGTTCGAGCATTCCTGCGGCGACTACTTCCGGCTCAGTACCCGCGCGCCGCTGCGCGTGGTCCCGCATCTGTGGACCCCGCGCTTTGTCGAGCAGGCCATCGCGGGGCTGCCGGCGCATCGCCCCTTCGGCTATCAACCCGGCCAGGAGCGCTGGAAACTGCTGATCTGCGAGCCCAATGTGTCCATGGTCAAGACCTGCCTGGTCCCCTTGCTGGCCGCCGAGGCCTGCTACCGGGCCCAACCCGAGGCGGTGGAAGTCGTGCGGGTGATGAACTCGGGCAAGTTGCGCGAACACCAGGCCTTCACCCAGATGGCGCATATGCTGGACCTGGTGCGGCACGAAGCCGTGTCCTTCGACGATCGCGTGCCGCTGTACGAGCTGCTCGCCGCCGAGGGAGGCGCCGTGATCTCCCATCACTGGGAGAACGGGCAGAACTACCTGTACTACGAGGTGCTGTACGGCGGCTACCCGCTGGTCCACAACTCGGAGTTCATCCGCGACCACGGCTACTACTACCCCGACTTCGACTGCGAGGCCGCCGCCGACGCGCTGCGGCGGGTGTTTCGCGAACACGACCGGGCCCTGCCCGCGTACCGCGCGCGCGCGCGGGAGCTGCTGCGCACGCTGGACGTGGACCACGAGCCCAACGTGCGCGCCTACACCGAGGCCTTGCGAGATGCCGTGGGGCACTGAGCACCCGACACTGGCGCCCGCCAGCCGGGTAGCCTTGCGCGGCCATGGAATCAAGCGCCGGCATCGGTTACCATGTGGGGTTTGACGCCGGTGTAGCTCAGTCGGTAGAGCAGCTCATTCGTAATGAGAAGGTCGAGGGTTCGATTCCTTTCACCGGCACCAGAAGAATCAACGGCTTAGCCAGCCCGCCTCAGCCCGCCTCGCGCGGGCTTTGTTTTTCAGGGGCCACGCCGGAGCCACATGAACGCATGTCCGCCCGGCTCTCGGCGCATCAACACTGGGAGTACCCCCGTTACCCCATGCCCGCGCAAATCGGAGCGAAGGGCCGATGCCAAGCCGGAACAGCTATTCCTTGCGGGTCGGAGCGAAGCGTACCGCCAAGGTTCCAATGGTTGCCGTTGCAACGATGCCGCCCAGCCAGTCATGTCCATGCAACGCCGCGTAGATGCCGCCCCCGACACCAAGGCAGGCAAGCACGATCGCACCGAACATGCCCACCAGCCGCTCCACGAACTCAAGGGTGTTCACGCGCCGCTGTTCGTTGCGCCGTGCCTGGGCTTCCATCGCGGTTTGCGCGAACACCCAATCCACCTTGTCTGGGCGGATTTCGTGCAAGCGCTCAAGGGCGCCAATCGGGATGATCGGCGCGTCCGTCTGGCTGTCGTGGACAACCAGCTCCGAGCCGTCACCGCCCCTTGCGCGGGCGGTTGTTTGCCTGTTCGAGCTTGGTGCCATCACGGATCGTGTTGGACAAGTCACGCCCGACCGTGGCGAAGTCGCCGCGCAGATTCCGCGCATCGGCCCGGAAACCGCCAGCATCAACCCGGTAGCCGCGTGGCTTCGGCGCCAATGTGAACGCATTGCGGGCACCGCGCAGGATGTTCAGCAAATGGTTCATGGCACTCCTCGAAAGGCCGACTCAGGCCTCAAAGGTTTTCATTGTGGCACGGCAAGAGACCTCCGGGCACTGCAGGGAAATGGACGGGCCGATGGAGCGTTGACGCCGCGCCCAGGCGCGTGGCCAAGCACCGCCACCGTACTTCGGCATCGGGTTCGGGTTCCTTTCACCGGCACCAGAGCCATCCACGAAGCCCGCCACTCGGCGGGCTTCGTCTTTTCAGGGTGATGCCCAGGGCCCGGGGTGCTCCTGGCGAAGTCTGCCGGAGTGATCCTGGCCTTCGCTCAGCTGGGGCCCAGCGGGCTCATGGACTCCCGACGCTCTCCCAGCGGCCGCTTTGCGCGCTTCGCGACGCCGCTTCCACCAGCAACAGGCCCTTGACGCCATCGAGCACGCCGGGGAACAGGTCGTCCTCGGCCGGGGGGCGCCGGCCCGCCAGGCGCGCCGCGACCACCTCGGCGAATTCCACGTACAGATTGGCGAAGGCCTCGAGGTAGCCCTCGGGGTGACCCAGCGCGACACGGGTGGAGCGCAGGGCTCCCGGGCTCATCACGGGGTCGAGGCGCCGGGTGATGACCTGGTCGAAGCCGCCGGCGCGCCGGTGCAGCAGCCGGTTCGGCTCCTCCTGTTGCCACTCGAGCCCGCCCTTGTCGCCGTGGATGCGAAAGCTCAGCCCATGCTCGGAGCCGGCCGCGGCATTGGTCACCCAGAGCGAGCCGCGGGCACCATTGCCATAGTGGGCGAGCGTGGCCACGTAGTCGTCCACCTCGCCCCCGGGACGGGTGGCGCCGAGGTCCGCGCACAGGCGCTCGACGTCCAGGCCGGTGACGTAGGAGCCCAGGTGGAAGGCATGGGTGGCGATGTCCAGCAGCACCAGCGAGCCTCCCACGCGCCCGGCTTGCATGCGCCAGCCCGACGAGGGCTGGGGCTCGGCGAGGTTGCCCTGCACGTACTGCAGTTGCACCTGGCGGATCTCGCCCAGTTCCCCGGCGCGCACCATGTCGCGGGCCTGGCGCACCATGGGATAGCCGGTGTAGCAATAGGTGACGCAGAACTCGGCCCCGGTCTGGCGGACCTTGGCCGCCAGCGCGCGCGCACTCGCGGCATCGGTGCTCAGGGGCTTGTCGCACACGACGTGCAGGCCCGCGTCGAGCGCGGCCATGCAGATCTCGAAATGGCTGTCGTTGGGGGTCATGACCGCCACGACCTCGATGCCGTCCTCGCGCGCGGATTCCCGCGCGATGAGCTCGCGCCACGAGCCGTAGGTCCGGTCCGCCGGAAAGCCCAGCAGGCGGCCCTCGTCCATGGCGCGTTGCGGATTCGACGACAAGGCCGCGGCGACCAGGTCGAAAGCGCCGTCGAGCCGGGCGGCGATGCGGTGCACCGGCCCGATGAACGAGCCGGAGCCGCCCCCGATCACGCCGATGCGCAAACGGCGATCCATGGCTTGCATTCTCACGAAAGCTCTCCCTGTGGTTGGAACATCCCTCGGCGCTTGGGGCGCGTGCGCTTCACCCCAGCATGTCGATCACCCGGCCGGCCTCGGCCTGCAGCGCCTGCACCACCGGCTTCATCAGCGTGAGCCGGTCGAAGCGCGCCTCGTCCTGGGCCAGGCTCTGGCGCAGGCTGCGGGCGAAGGTCATGCGCATGGTCGTTCCGACGTTGAACTTGGCCACGCGCATGGTCTTCAGGCGCTGCATGTCGGCATCGCGAATCCCGCTGGTGCCGTGGATCACCAGGGGCAGCCGCGTGAGCGAGGCGATCTGCTCGAGGCGTTCGAAGTCGATCACGCTGGTGGCGGTGGTCATGCGATGCACATTGCCCACCGAAACCGCCATCGCGTCCACCCCGCTGCCCTCGGCGAAGCGGGCGGCGTCCCGCGGATCGGTCAACTCACGCTTGATGTGGTCGCGCCCCTCGGTATAGGGCACCGAGCCGATCTCGCCCTCGATGGTGGCGCCGAAGGCATGGGCCACGGTGGCCACGCGCGCGGTGCTGGCGATGTTGTCCTGCAGCGGCATCTGGGAGCCGTCGAACATGATCGAGGTGAAGCCGGCGCGCAGCGCGGCGAAGGCGATCTGTTCGTCGTAGCAGTGATCCAGGTGCACGCAGACCGGGACCTTCGCCTCCTGCGCCAGCCCGCGCACCATGCCGGCGAAGCCGGTCACGCCCATGTGCTCGGCCATGTCCTTGTTGCAGGCCACGATGACCCCGCGGCCCAGGGCCTCGGCGGCGGCGATGACGGCCACGACCTCCTCGTTGCCGAATACGTTGAACGAAGGCACGGCGTAGCGGCCCCGGATCGCGTCCGGCAGCAGTTCCCTGAGCGTCACGAGCATGGCCCTGCCCTCACTTGAATTTGGCGATCATGTTCTTGATGCCCGGGATGGTCTCGATCTGGTAGGCGTGGTGCGGATCGAAGTGCTGGATCAGGGACTTCGAATGCGCGCCGACGATGACCGTGAAGTAGTACATCTCGTAGCCGGGGGCCGCGACGCTGGGGTGGTAGCCGCGGTCGATGGCGATCACGCTGCCCGTGCGCACGTGGTAGACGGGGCCGTAGTCGTCCTCGTGGGCGTAGACGAACTGGGCGCCGAAACCATGGTCCGGGTTGAAGCGGAACTGGTAGACCTCCTGGTACTCGGTCTCCTGCGTCCCGCGCTCGGCGTCGTGCTTGTGCGGGGGAAAGCCCGACCATCCTCCGGCGCCCACGGTGAACAGCTCGCTGACCAGCAGGCGGCCGCGTCGCCCGGCATTCCTCTGCCCGAGCAGGTGCTTGATCCTGCGGTGGGTCTTGGTGTCGTCCGAGCCGTACTGGATCTTGTCCACGTCGCCCTGGCGCACATCGAAGGGCTCCAGGGTCTGGTCGTAGCGTCCGCCGCCGATCATCAGGTCGAGGCTGTCGCTGCGGCACACGATCTCGGCCCGCGCGCCCACGGGCACGTACACGCCTTCCGGGTCGCCTTCCCACAGATGGGCGCGCTGGCCCACGGCCGGGAACTCCCGCCCGTCGACCCTCACGTCGCAGCTGCCCGTGGCCGGCACCAGCATGGTTTCGTAACCGGGTACCTGGTGCTCGAAGCGCTCGCCGCGCCTGAGCCTGACATGGTTGAAATAGCACAGGGGCGTGGTCTGGTCGCCCACGTCGATGATGGCCTGGTTGCGGTTGTCGAAGGGGGCGATGTGTCGGCTCATGGGAACGGCTCCTTGGGCGCCTGGGCGCTGGATGGCGTGGCGGGCGGGTATGCCTCGACGAAGGCCCGCAGTTGCGACAGGGTGGGCATGGCCTCGGCACAGGCATCGCCGCTGACGTTGATGGCGGCGGCCGCCGCGCCCCAGCGCAGCGCTTCCTGCCATGGGCGCTGGCCGATCAGGGCCCAGAGCAGGGCCGCCGCGAAGGCATCGCCCGAGCCGAAGGGCTTGCGCGCGCGCACCGGGAAAATGCCCTGCTCGATCACCGCCCCGTCTCGCAGGATCACGCGGCAGCCGCGCGGCCCGTCCTTGACCACGACCGCCTGCGCCGCGTCGCGCAACAGGGCCCGCGCATGGGGCTCGGTCCATGCATGGGGCTCGGCCTGCACCGCCCCGCTCGAGGCGGCGCCGCCGAGCACGGTGAATTCCTCGCGATTGCCGATGACCAGGTCCGACAGGCTGCCGGCCAGGCCCAGCGTGACCGAGGCCTCATGCGCGCCGGTCCAGCCGTAGGGGCGGTAGTCCAGGTCGAGCACCACGACCGTGCCGGCCTGACGCGCCAGGCGCATGGCGTGGAAGGCGGCCTCGCGGCTCGGGCTGGCCGACAGGGCCGTGCCGGTGACCAGCAGCGCCCGGGCGTCGGCGATGGCCCGCGGGTCGATGTCGGCCACGCGCAGCTGCAGGTCGGCGGCGTTGCGCCGGTAGATGATCACCTGGCAGCCCTCGGGGCGCATCTCGGTGAAGGCCACGCTGTTGAGCGAGCCGCTGTCGTCGGTCCTGAGCCCGCGCACGTCCACCTTGTTGTCGGCGAGGAACTGTCGCACGTAGCGGCCGAAGCCGTCGTCGGACACCACGCTGAGCATGGCCGCGCGCAGCCCGAGCCGGGCCGCGCCGGTCGCCACGTTGGCGGGCGATCCGCCCACCGATTTGCGAAAGCCCTGCACCTGCTCGAGGGGCGTGTCCGCCTGCTGGGCGTACAGGTCCACCCCGGCGCGCCCGAGGCAGATCAGATCGATGGCTCGCTCGCCCGGGAAGCGCAGGAGGTTCATGCTCAGGCTCTTTTCAGGGGCATCCACTGGCTGCCCGCGTCGGCCGATTCGGCGCAGCGCACCATGAAGCGCACGCCTTCCAGGCCGTCTTCGACCGTGGGGAACCACTGCCCCGCCAGGCGCTCGCGCGCCGCGGGCTCGCTGGACATGGCGAAGGCGAAGCGCCGGTACACATTGGCCCAGGAATCGAAATAGCCCGCGGGATGCCCGCCGCCCACGCGCTCGAAGCGCGCGGATGGATCCAGGTAGCCATGCCCGCGCTCGTAGCACATCTCGGGCTGGCCGACGAAGGCCACCTTGAGCTGGTTGGGGTGCTCGTCCCACCATTCCACGCTCCCCCTGGAGCCGATGACCCGGAATTTCATGCCATGCGCGCTGCCGACGTTGACGGCGCTGGCCCACAGCGAGCCGACGGCACCGCCGCTCAGGCGCATCAGCACCTGGGCATCGTCCTCCAGCGGCGCGCGCGATTTCACGAAACTGCTGCGCAGGCAGCTCAGCGACTCGAGGCGCAGCCCGGAGACCAGCATGCCCAGCTGGAAGCAGTGCGTGGCCAGGTCGCCGATGACGTAGGTCGGCCCCGAGCTGGCGGGGGTCACGCGCCAGCGCGTGCCGGGGTCGCTGCCCTCGACCTCGGTCGCGTGGTAGCCGTGGGCGAACTGCATCTGCACGATGCGGATCTCCCCCAGTTCACCCTTGCGCACCATGGCGCGCGCCTGCTGCACCATCTCGTAGCCCGTGTAGCCGTACATCACAGCCAGCACGCGCTGGCGCGCGCGCGACAGCGCCAGCAGCTCCTCGGCCTCGGATTCGGCGATGGTCAGCGGCTTCTCGCAGATCACGTGCAGCCCGGCCTCGAGCGCCGCCTTGCAGATGGCGTAATGCGAGCTGTTGGGCGTGGCGATGGTGACGACCTCGATGCCGTCGGGTCGAGCGGCCTCGGCGGCGAACATGGCCCGGTAGTCGGCGTAGCAGCGCTGCGGGTCCAGCCCCAGGCTGGTGCCGAAGTCGCGGCCGCGGGCGGGGTCGATGTCGAAGGCGCCGGCGAGCAGTTGCATGAGCCCGTCGCGCGTGGCCGCGTCGCGGTGGGAGTAGCCGATCTGGCTTCCCTTGCCGCCACCGACCATGCCCCAGCGCAGGGGTTTCTCGAGCAATCGACCTTCGACGAACATGATGGAGGGACTCCGTAGGGGGTGGAATGGTGGATCAGATGCCGCGGCGCTGGTGCTCGCGCCCTTCGTTCCATTGGTTCACGGCCCTGCGATGATCGGACGAATGCGCGATTTCGGGAAGCCCGACATCCCACCAGCAGTCACACTCCGACCAGCGCCCGGGGTCGATGTCGACCACGATCACGTAGCTGACGGCGGACTCGCGCGCACGGGCGAAGGCGGCGTCGAAGTCGTCGAGGGTCCGGATCTTCTCGGCGCGCGCGCCCAGCGAGCTCGCATGCTGGGCGAAGTCGACGCGCGGAATCGGGCCCCCCGGGCGTCGGCAATGCTCGAGCAGATTGTTGAAGGAACTGTTCCCGGTGTTGCGCTGCAGTTTGTCGATGACGGCGAAGCCGGCGTTGTCGCAGACCACGAGAATCACCTTCTGCCCGCTGAGCACCGAGCTGTAGAGCTCGGAGTTGAGCATCAGGTAGCTGCCGTCGCCCACGAGCACGATGGCCTCGTGCCCGGGCCGGGCGATTTTCACGCCCCAGCCCGCGGCCACCTCGTAGCCCATGCAGGAATAGCCGAACTCGATGTCGAAACAGCCGATCTGGGGGCTCAGCCAGTTCATGTTGAGCTCCGCGGGCAGGCCGCCGGCGGCGGTGATGACGGTGTCGCCGGGGCGCACGAGGCGGTTGACCGCGCCCACGATCTGCGCATAGGAAGGCGTGCCGCCGCCGGGGCGGGTGCGCTGCGCGACCAGGGACTTCCACTGCGCCGCCCTTTGCCGCCCGAGCGCCGGCCAGGAAGCCGGCGCGCGCCAATCCCCCAGCGCCTCGTGCAGGGCGTCCAGCGCCACGCCGGCATCGGCGCGCAGCCCCAGGGCGAAATGCTTGGTCGCGTCATGCCGGCCGACATTGATGCTCACGAGGGTCATCGCCGGATCGCGGAACAGGCTCCAGGAGCCGGTCGTGAAATCCTGCAGGCGCGTTCCCACGGCCAGCACCAGATCGGCCTCCTGCGCCATGGCATTGGCCGAGTCGGATCCCGTCACGCCCAGGGGGCCGACGTTCAGCGCATGGGACTGCAGCAGCGCCGCCCGCCCGGCGATGGTCTCGGCCACCGGAAGGTCATGTGCGCTGGCGAAGCGCTCGAGGGCCCCGGTGGCGCCCGCGTAGTGCACGCCGCCGCCGCAGATGATCAGGGGCCGCTTCGAGCGGCGCAGCAGCGCGGCGACCTCTTGCACCTTCTCGGGCTCGGGCCAGGGGCGCGCGATGCGGTGCACCCGCGGGGCCAGGAAGCTCTCGGGAAAATCGTAGCTGCGCCCCTGCACGTCCTGGGGCAGCGCCAGGAAGGCCGGGCCGCAGGTCTCCGGATCCAGCATCACGCTGACAGCCTGCGGCAGGGTCTGCACGAGCTGGGAGGGGGTGACCACGCGGTCCCAGTAGCGCACCAGGGGCTTGAAGGCGTCGTTGACCCCCAGCGAGGGGTCATGAAAATGCTCGACCTGCTGCAGCACCGGATCGGGCAGGCGTCCGACGTGCACGTCACCCGAGATCATCAGCAACGGCAACCGGTTGGTGTGGGCGACCCCGGCCGCGGTGAGCAGATTGCTCGCCCCCGGGCCGATCGAGGTCGTGACCACGCCGATGCGCCGGCGCAGCTGCGCCTTCGCGTAGGCCACCGCCGCCATGGCCATGGACTGCTCGTTCTGGCCTCTCCACACGGGCAGTTGCTCCGCCCCCTCGAGCAGCGGCTGCGACAGGCAGGTCACGTTGCCATGCCCGAAAATGGCGAACACACTGCCGAACAGCGGCTCGATGCGCCCGTCGATCTCGATGCGCTGCGCCCGCAGGTAGCGGGCCAGCGCGTCGGCGACGGTCAGGGTGACGGTGCCGGACATTCAAGCCTCCCAGACCCCGTCGCGGGCGGCATAGCCGCCGGCGACGAGCAGGTCGGCGATGTTCCTGTGGGCCAGGCGGGCGTAGGTCAGCGGATGGGCGACGGCCGGATCCTGCTCGGCCTCGACCACCACCCAGCCCTGGTAGCCGGCCTGCTTGAGCAGGGCCACCAACGGCTCGAAGGCGATGGCGCCGTCGCCGGGCACGGTGAACGCGCCGGCCAGCACGGAATCGAGGAAGGATCGGTCCTCCTCGCGAGTGCGATCGATGACGGCCTGGCGCACGTCCTTGAAGTGGACATGGGCCACGCGCGAGGCCACCTCGCGCAGCAGCTTCGCCGGATCCGAGCCTCCGAAGGCGGCGTGGCCGCTGTCGAAGGTCAGGCCCACGGCGTCTCCGGTGGTCTCCAGGAATCGCAGGAGATCGTCGCGGGTCTCGATGATCGTGCCCACGTGATGGTGAAAGGCCAGCCGGATGCCGTGCTCGGAGCGCAGGCGCTCGGCCAGGGCCGTCAGGCGCGTGCCGTAGCGCTTGAATTCCTCGTCGGACAGGCGCACGCGCGAGGAGAGCTTCTTGCCGATATCGCCGTGCACCGTGTTGCTGACCTCGCCGTAGACCATGGCCTGGACCCCCGCGGCGCGCATCAGCGCCACATGGGGAGCGATGGCCTTCCACTCGGCCTCGACGTCCTGGCGCATGAGCTGTCCGCTGCACCAGCCCGAGGCCAGTCGCAGGCCGTGGCGCTGCAGCAGGGGCAGCAGCACCTGCGGGTCGCGCGGGTACTTGGCGCCCATCTCGGTCCCGGTGAAACCTGCCTGGCGCATTTCCGAGAGGCAGGTTTCCAGCGGGATGTCTCCGCCCAGGGCCGGCATGTCGTCGTTCGACCAGGTGAGGGGGCTGATGGCCAGTTGGATCTTCGACATGGTGCGTGGCGCGCCGCGGGGAGTCGGGCGTTGCGGAGAGTTGGGTTGGGAATCCAGCCTAGTGACCCAGGCATCGGAGTGAAACAGGGTTTTCACTTATCTCGAAGAAGTTTTCACGAACTCCCCGCCCCAGTCGTCTGTGCCCATTGCGCCCATCCCGCCCGCCCGCCCCTCGCGCAGGGGGGCGCCGGGGCTGCGCGGGGAAACAGGTGCCGGGCGGCGGGCATCGAAATGTCGCGCCGGGCTCGTGAATCCGGGTAGAATTTGCAAGCAAAAGTTTTTCGACCACCCGCCGGGGATCTCTCCCGCGGGGCCTGTCCGACGGGACCGCTTCGACGCAAGCGCCGCCCCGGAGCCGTTCCAGCGGAGGCGAATCGTCTTGGCCAATCGAGTCCTGTTGACCTCAGCGCCCTCGACCGTGGAGGGGCTTCGCGCCGCCACGCAGCAGCACCAGGGCCGCCTGAGCCCGCGACTCGCGCAGGTCGCCGAGCTGCTCATGCGCGAGCCGCAGATGGTGGCGACCGAGACCTCGCGCGAGCTGGCCGGCAGGCTCGCCGTCCCCCAGTCCACGCTGACGCGTTTCGCCAAGGTCATGGGCTACCCCACCTTCAAGGAGGTGCAGGCCCTGCTCAGGGGCCACTACGCCTCGCGGCCGCGGGACTACGTGGAGCGCGTGCGCAGCGCCCAGGCCACGGGGACGCTCCAGGCCTCGCCGTCGAACCTCGCGCTCGAGCTGGCGCGGGAGATCGAGCACTCGGTGCACACGACCGCGCTGGAATTGCCGCCCGAGCGCCTGCGCCAGACGGCGGCCCTGCTCAGCGGCGCCAGCGAGGTCTGGGTGCACGGGGTGCGCAGGGCCTTTCCCGTGGCGGCCTACCTGCACTACCTGCTGCTCAAGGTCGGCATGCGCTGCAGCATGCTCGACCAGTCCGCCGGGCTGCTCACCCCCTCGCTGGGGCGCCTGCACCCGGGCGGCGTGCTGCTGGCGGTCACCTTTTCGCCACACGCTCCCGAGACCGACCAGGTGATCGCGGCGGCCCAGCGCGCCGGGGTGACGACCGTGACCATCTCCGACCCCCTGCCCCCCTCCCACGCCAGGGACAGCTCGATCCGCTACGAGATCCGCGAAGGCGAGATCCTGGGGTTCCGCTCCTTGAGCGCATCCATGTTCGTGTGCCAGGCCCTGGTGCTGGAAATCGCGCGCAACCTGAGCGACCTGCCCGCGGATCCGGGCGAGGCCCAGGCCACCGCCCACTGATCCCGACTGGGCCCGGGCCCGGCTGCGCGCCCCGACGGAGCCCGGGCTCGACGCCTGCGCTCGACGACTCCGGCTCGCCGCGCGGAGCGCACCCCGGGCAATGTGGAAGTTTTTTTTATTTTTTAGGGAAATTCCCTAGAAAACATTTTCATTTTTCGCCCGGCTTGCTCTAAAGTTCAGCCCAGGAGACGGCCTTTCACGGTGCACGCCGTGGCCGGCCTCCAAGGCGTCGTCGCATGGCACATCGCTCGACGCCCTCGCAACCGACAGAGGAGCCGGCTTCATGAGAAGACTCGCGGGCGACGCGGACCCGCTGTTCCAGGGTGGCGCCGCGTCCGCGCAGCGGGGCACCGCCCGCATCGCCGCCGAATTCCTCGACGAGTCCATCGCCGCCATGCAAAGGCTGCAGTCCCTGCTCGACGCGGAATCCTTCGGACGTGCCGTCCACCTGATGCTGCGGGCCGATGCCATCTGGTTGCTGGGATCGCAGGGGTCCTTCCCGATCGCGGCCTGCCTGGAATACGCGCTGCGCCACACGGACAAGCGGGTCGGGCTGATTTCCGGATTGGGCGGCATGCAGTGGGGCGAGGCGCGATCCATACGCCGTGACGATCTGCTGATCGCGATCTCCTGCGCGCCCCATCTGCCGGAAACCCTGGAGATCCTCGAGGAGGCGCGCCGGCGCGGCGCCAGGCTGATCGCGATCACCGACAGCCTGATCGGCCAGTTGCCCAATCTCGCGGACTGCTGCCTGGTCGTGCAGGACCCCAGCCGCCTGGGATTTCGCTCCCTGACCAGCACCCTGGGGCTGGCGCAGAGTCTTTTTCTCGCGCTGGCCTACCGACTCGAACTCGACCCCACGGGCGGCACTCACGCCGCGTAGACGCCGCGTAGACGCCAGGCCAACGCCGGCCTCACGGCGCCTGCGCAAGAATGCCTGCCCAGGGCGATGGCTGCGGGGGCAGCAGCGGGCCGGGACCGGCCGCCGATCCACATCGCAGCGACCGCGCGAGCGCGGCGAATCCCTGCCGGAGAACAAGGCCATGGGCAAGATGCGGCACTACGCGGGCGTTGCGCTTGTCGTCGCCTGTGCCTGGTATGTGCTGTTCGACGGCATCCAGCAGCCCTATTTCAACTGGGACGTGGTCGGCTATGTGGCCAGCGCCTATGCCGCCGAGGGGCTGCAAGGCGCGCCGCTGTCCCGGGCGACCTACCAGGACCTGCGCAAGGCCACCAACCCGGCCACCTTCTACCAGCTGGCCCGGGTGGATGCTCCGCAGGGCTACCGCTACACCGTGTACAAGGACCCGCGCTCCCTGCAGCAGCAACTGCCCTTCTACCGCATCCGGGTGCTCTACGTCTGGCTCATGGGCCTGCTGCATCGGCAGGGCATCTCCTTCGCCCGCGCGACCTGCCTGATCAGCGCGGTCTGCGCCGCAGCCAGCCTGGGCATGACCGGGCTGCTCGCCCGCAGCCTGGGCCTGGACCTGCTGTGGGTTCCGTTCGTCGGCCTGGGCGCCGGCCTGGACATGCTGGCGCGGCTTTCCACTCCCGACGCCCTGGCCTGCTTCGCCATGCTGCTGGGTGCATGGCTGTTCCTGCAGGGCCGGCGCGAGCGCTACCTGCTGGCGATGATCCTGCCCGCCGTGCGTACCGACCTGCTCATGCTGTCGGTGCTGATGCTGTGCCACGACTTCTGGTTCGACTGGAAGACTGCCGCCCTGGCGGCGCTGGCGGGCAGCCTGGGGGTGTACTTCGCCGTCGACGCGGTGGCCCGCAACTACGGCTGGCTCACCTTGTTCGATTTTCAGATGATGGGCATCACGCCCTACCCCGCCTCGCTGCGCATCGACACCTCGGTCGCCGACTATGTGCGGGTGTACCAGGGGGCCGCGCTGGGCTGGCTGCGCAGCCTGCAGGGCCTGCCCTTCCTGCTGGCGCTGCGCATGGTGTTCGTGTCCCTGCCCCAGCCCGGCGTCCAGTCCAGGCGGGTGGCCCTGGTGGCCATGTTCACCGCCTACGCGCTGCTGCACTACGCCCTGTTCCCGTTGGGGGAGCTGAGGTTCTTCACGCCCAGCCTGATCGTCGTCCTGCTCGGCCTGCTGGCGGCGCTGGCAGCGCCGCGGGCCGGGCAGGGCCTGCCGGCGCAGGCCGCGCCCGCGGCCCTCGGCTCACTCTAGCTCCTCGAACTCCAGCAGTTCGGCGCCGTCGGGCACCTGGTCGCCCACGCCGTAGTGCAGCACGCTCACCACGCCCTTGCGGGGCGCGCTGATGGTGTGCTCCATTTTCATCGCCTCCAGCACCAGCAGCGGGGCGCCCTTGTCGACCTCCTCGCCCACCCGCACCGACACCGCGATCACCTTGCCCGGCATGGGCGCGCGCAGGCTGTGCTCCTGGTGATGGGCGTCGCCTCCGGCGTGCAGGGCGTCGACCAGGCTCAGTACCGTGCAGCGCCCGCCGAAAAACACGTGGCGGCGCTCGGCCGCGGCCACCACGGCCGCCCGCACATGGCGGTCCCCCAGCCTGGCGCGCAACTCCCCGCGGGCGTCGACCTTGCCGCCGGCCAGCACGCCCGGGCCCTCGTGGCCGTCCAGGCGCAGGCGCCAGGCTCCCTCGCAGGCCTCGGCGAGGATCTCGCGGGTCTGCTCGCCATGGCGCAGGCGCAGGCGCCGCGCGCCCAGGCCGTTGAGGCGCCAGGCGTCGGGCGCGGCCCAGGGCGCATCCGATCCGACGGTGCCCGCGAGCTCGGCCAGCGCGGCCAGCAGCCAGACCTGGTCCGCCGGCGCCGGCTCGTCCGGGAACAGCAGCGCCTGTTCGCGCTCGATCAGCCCGGTGTCCAGCTCGGCGCCGGCGAAGGAGGGCGTGGCCACCAGGCGGGCGAGAAAATCGACGTTGTTCGACACCCCGACCACGCGGTACTCGGCCAGTGCCCGGCGCATGCGCCCGAGGGCCTGCGCGCGGTCGGCGCCGCGCACGATGAGCTTGGCGATCATGGGGTCGTAGTGCGGGGTGATCTCGTCGCCCTGCTCCACGCCGGTGTCCACGCGCACGTCGCCGTCCTGCTCCGGCGGGCGCAGGTGCAGCAGGCGCCCGGTGGAAGGCAGGAAACCGCGCTGCGGGTCCTCGGCGTACACCCGCGCCTCGATGGCATGGCCGTGGATGGCCAGCTGCTCCTGACGCAGGGGCAGCGGCTCGCCGGCGGCCACGCGCAGCTGCCACTCGACCAGGTCCAGACCGGTGATCATCTCGGTCACCGGGTGCTCCACCTGCAGGCGGGTGTTCATTTCCATGAAATAGAAACTGCCGTCCTGGTGGGCGATGAACTCCACGGTGCCGGCCCCCACGTAGCCCACGGCCCGGGCCGCCTCCACCGCGGCGCGCCCCATCGCCTCGCGGCGCTCGGCCGTCATGCCCGGCGCCGGGGCCTCCTCCAGCACCTTCTGGTGCCTGCGCTGCACCGAGCAGTCGCGCTCGAACAGGTACACGCACTGGCCGTGGGTGTCGCCGAACACCTGGATCTCGATATGCCGCGGGCGCAGCACGTATTTCTCGACCAGCACGCGCTCGTCTCCGAAGGCCCCCAGGGCCTCGCGCTTGCAGGACTGCAGCGCGGCGGCGAACTCGGCCGGGTCGTCCACCCGGCGCATGCCCTTGCCGCCGCCGCCGGCGCTGGCCTTGATGAGCACCGGGTAGCCGATGCGCGCGGCCTCGCGCGCCAGCAGCCCGGGATCCTGGTCCTCGCCGTGGTAGCCCGGGGTGAGCGGCACGCCGGCGCGTTCCATCAGCGCCTTGGCCGCCGATTTGGACCCCATGGCGCGAATGGCGGAGGCCGGCGGGCCGATGAACACGATGCCCGCGCGCTCGCAGGCCTCGGCGAAGTCCTCGTTCTCGGACAGGAAGCCGTAACCGGGATGGATGGCCTCGGCGCCGCTGCGCCTGGCGGCCTCGAGGATGCCCTGGGCCACCAGGTAGGACTCGCGCGCCGGCGCCGGCCCGATGCGCACGGCCTCGTCGGCCATGCGCACATGGCGAGCCCCGGCATCGGCATCGGAGTACACGGCCACCGTGGCGATGCCCAGGCGACGCGCGGTGCGCATCACCCGGCAGGCGATCTCGCCGCGGTTGGCCACCAGGATCTTCGTGAACATCGTGCAATCTCCTCTGCAGGAAGCGCAGGACCGCCCCGGCCTTACATGCGGAACACGCCGAAACGCGTGGGCGGAATCGGCGCGTTCAGCGCGGCCGACAGCGACAGACCCAGGACCCTGCGCGCCTGCGCGGGGTCGACCACGCCGTCGTCCCACAGGCGCGCCGTGGCGTAGTAGGGGTGACCCTGCGCTTCGTACTGGGCGCGGATGGGCTGTCTGAAGGCCTCCTCCTCCTGCGCGCTCCACTGCCCTCCCCTGGCCTCGATGCCCTCGCGCCGCACCGTGGCGAGCACGCCGGCGGCCTGCTCCCCGCCCATCACGCTGATGCGCGCGTTGGGCCACATCCACAGGAAGCGGGGCGAGTAGGCGCGGCCGCACATGCCGTAGTTGCCGGCGCCGAAGCTCCCGCCGAGCAGCATGGTGATCTTGGGCACCTGGGTGGTGGCCACCGCGGTGACCATCTTCGCGCCATGCTTGGCGATGCCTTCGTTCTCGTAGCGCTGGCCCACCATGAAGCCGGTGATGTTCTGCAGGAACACCAGGGGCACGCCGCGCTGCGAGCACAACTCGATGAAATGCGCCCCCTTGAGCGCCGACTCGCCGAACAGGATGCCATTGTTGGCCACGATGCCCACGGGCATGCCGTACAGGCGCGCGAATCCGGTGACCAGCGTGGTGCCGTAGCGCGGCTTGAATTCGTCGAAGCGCGATCCGTCGACCAGGCGCGCGATCACCTCGCGCACGTCATAGGGCTTGCGGGTGTCGCGCGGGATGATGCCGTAGATCTCCCGCGGGTCGTACAGCGGATCCTCCGCCGCCTCGAGCTTCACCGTGGCGGGCTTGAGGCGATTGAAGTTGCCCACGATGCGCCGCGCCAGCAGCAGCGCGTGGGCGTCGTTGTCGGCCAGGTGGTCGGCCACGCCGGAAATGCGGGTGTGCACGTCGCCGCCGCCCAGCGCCTCGGCGCTGACCACCTCGCCCGTGGCCGCCTTCACCAGCGGCGGCCCTCCCAGGAAGATGGTGCCCTGCTCGCGCACGATCACGGTCTCGTCGCTCATCGCCGGCACGTAGGCGCCACCGGCGGTGCAGGAGCCCATGACCACGGCCACCTGGGGGATGCCCAGCGCCGACATGTTGGCCTGGTTGAAGAAAATGCGCCCGAAATGCTCGCGGTCGGGAAACACCTCGTCCTGCAGCGGCAGGAACGCCCCGCCCGAGTCGACCAGGTACACGCAAGGCAGCTGGTTGGCCTGCGCGATCTCCTGCGCGCGCAGATGCTTTTTCACCGTCAGGGGATAGTAGGTACCGCCCTTGACGGTGGCGTCGTTGGCCACCACCATGCATTCCAGCCCCTGGATGCGCCCGATGCCGGCCACCATGCCGGCGCCCGGCGCGTCGCCGTCGTACAGGCCCCAGGCGGCCAGCTGGCCGATCTCCAGGAAGGGAGAACCCGGATCCAGCAGCAGCTCGATGCGCTCGCGCGCCAGCAGCTTGCCCCGCGCGGTGTGGCGCGCGCGCGCGGCCTCGCCGCCGCCGAGCTCGACCTGCGCGACCTTGGCGCGCAGATCCTCGACCAGCGCGAGCATGGCCTCCGAGTTGGCCCGGAATTCCTCCGAGCGCGGGTCGATCTGGCTTTGCAGCACATGCATGGGCGGCTCCTCGGATGCTCGGCGCTTCGGCTCAGGCGGTCTCGGCGAACAACTCGCGCCCGATCAGCATGCGCCGGATCTCGCTGGTGCCGGCGCCGATCTCGTACAGCTTGGCGTCGCGCCACAGGCGCGGCGTGGGGTATTCATTGATGTAGCCGTTGCCCCCCAGCACCTGGATGGCCTCGCCGGCCATCCAGGTGGCCTTCTCCGCCGAATACAGGATCGCCGCGGCAGCGTCCTTGCGCAGGGTGCGTGCATGATCCGCGCGGTCGCAGGCGCGGCCGACCGCGTACACCAGCGCGCGGCTGGCCTGCCAGGTGGTGTACATGTCGGCCAGCTTGCCCTGCATGAGCTGGAACTCGCCGATGCTCTGGCCGAACTGCTTGCGATCGTGCACGTAGGGAACGACCACGTCCATGCAGGCGGCCATGATGCCCAGCGGCCCGCCCGACAGCACCGCGCGCTCGTAGTCCAGGCCCGACATGAGCACCCGCACGCCCCCGCCCACTCCGCCCAGCACGTTGTCCTCGGGAATCTCGCAGTCCTCGAAGAACACCGGGTAGGTGTTGGAGCCGCGCATGCCCAGCTTGTCCAGCTTGGAGCCGAAGGACAGGCCCTTGAATCCCTTTTCCACGATGAAGGCGGTGATGCCCCTGGGCCCGGCCTGGGGGTCGGTCTTGGCGTAGACCACCAGGGTGTCCGCGTCGCCGCCGTTGGTGATCCACATCTTCGAGCCGTTGAGCACGTAGCGCTCGCCCCGCTTGTCGGCGCGCAGCTTCATGCTCACCACGTCGGAGCCTGCTCCGGGCTCGCTCATGGCCAGCGCCCCGACATGCTCGCCGGACACCAGCTTCGGCAGGTAGCGGCGCTTCTGCTCCGCGGTGCCGTTGCGGTGCAGCTGGTTCACGCAGAGGTTGGAATGCGCGCCGTAGGACAGGCCCACGGAGGCCGAGGCTCGCGAGACTTCCTCCATGGCGACCATGTGCGCGAGGTAGCCCAGCTCGGTGCCGCCGTACTCCTCGGACACGGTCATGCCGTGCAGCCCGAGGTCGCCGAGCTTTTTCCACAAATCGGCGGGGAACAGGTTGTCGCGGTCGACCTGTGCGGCGCGGGGCGCGATTTCCCGGGCGGCGAAGGCCTGCACGGTCTCGCGCAGCATGTCGATCGTCTCGCCGAGGCCGAAATCGAGGCCGGGTAGCTGAACCATGGAAGTCTCCTGTCAACGGGGGGGCGGGCGCGAGCCCCGGGCCGGCATGCCAGAGGCGCTCCAGGCTAGCACTCTAGGACTTCGCGCGGCGCATAGTCTGCCAAGATGGTTGCAAATCGTGCCAACCTTCAGGCGCGGCCGAAGCCCCGGGCGCTAGAATCGGGGCTTCGCCGCGCCGGCCCACGCCCATGCCCGCCGCATCCGCATCCACCCCGCCCAGGCCTGAACCCGCCGTGACACCGATGGCCTTCGTGCAGGCGGTGCTGAGGGCCTACCGGCGTTATGGGGTGGATCCCGCGGCGGCGCTGCGCCTGGCGCAAATCGCGCCGGACGCGGTGAACCTGCCACAGGCCCGCGTGACCGCCCGGCAGTTCGAGGCGCTGTGCCGCGCGGCCATGCAGGAGCTGGACGACGAGGCCCTGGGCTGGTTCTCGCGCCGCCTGCCCTGGGGCAGCTACGGCCTGCTGTGCCGCGGCTCGCTGACGGCGCCCGATCTGGGCGTGGCGCTCAAGCGCTGGTGCCGGCACCATCGGCTGCTCACCGAGGACCTGCTGCTGCATCTGGAACTGCGCGAGGGCATCGCCACCCTGGCCATCGAGGAGCGGCGCGATTTCGGCGCTCTGCGCGAGCTGTGCCTGGTCACCACCCTGCGCTACGTGCATGGCTATGCCTGCTGGCTGATCGACTCGCGCATTCCCCTGCTGGGGACCGAGTTCCCGCTGCGCCGCCCGGCGCACGGCGACGTGCACCCGCTGCTGTTCCCCGGTCCGGTGCGCTTCGAGGCGGCGCGCGCGAGCATGAGCCTGCCGGCGCAGTACCTGGAGCTCAGGCCCCGGCGCGACGAGCGCGCGCTGCAGGCCATGCTGCCCAACGCCTTGTCCCTGACCGTGCTGCAGTACCGCCGGGACCGGCTGCTGGCCAGCCGCGCCCGCGCCCTCATGGCCGCGCGCCCCGAGGAGGCGCACACCGCGCCCAGCCTGGCCGCCGCGCTCAACGTATCCACCCGCACCCTGCACCGGCAGTTGCGCGACGAGGGCACTTCGCTGCAGCAGTTGAAGGACGCCGTGCGCTTCGAGCGCGCCGCGCAGATGCTGCGCCAGGGTCGGCAGGCGATCAAGCAGGTCGCGCTGTCGGTGGGGTTCGCCAGCGAGAAGACCTTCGCCCGCGCCTTCGGTGCCTGGGCCGGACAAAGCCCCAGCGCCTACCGCGGCGCCCCCGGCGCGACCGCGCCGGACCGGCACCGGGCACGTGGCGCGGGCGATGGCGATGCTCTACAGTGACGCAGGCACAACACCGGGGCTTCCCATGACCGATCTTTCCGCGCAACAACAGGTGCTGGCCGGCTACCGACCGACCCACAAGGTCCGCTTCGTCACCGCCGCGGCCCTGTTCGACGGCCACGACGCCGCGATCAACATCATGCGCCGCATCCTGCAGGGCATGGGCGCCGAGGTGATCCACCTCGGTCACAACCGCTCCGTCGAGGAGGTGGTGACGGCCGCGCTGCAGGAGGACGCGCAGGGCATCGCGGTCAGCTCCTACCAGGGCGGACATGTCGAGTACTTCCGGTACATGGTGGACCTGCTGCGCCAGCGCGGAGGCGAGCACATCCAGGTATTCGGCGGCGGCGGCGGGGTCATCGTGCCGGCCGAGATCCGCGAACTGCAGGAATACGGCGTGGCGCGCATCTACAGCCCTGAGGACGGGCAGCGCATGGGCCTGCAGGGCATGATCGGCGAGATGCTCATGCGCTGCGACCGCGAGCCGGGCGCCGCCGAGGCGGGTGTGCTCGATGCCGTGGCCGGGCACACGCCGCAGGCCTGGCGCGCGCTGGCGCGCCTGATCACCGCGCTGGAGAACGCTCGCGCCGACGCCGGGCTGATCGCCGAGTTGCGCCGGCGGGCCGGGCAGGCGCCGGTGCCGGTGCTGGGCATCACCGGCACCGGCGGCGCGGGCAAGTCCAGCCTCACCGACGAGCTGGTCCGGCGCCTGCGCCTGGACCAGCAGGACCGTCTGCGCGTGGCCGTGATCAGCATCGATCCCTCGCGGCGCAAGAGCGGAGGCGCGCTGCTGGGCGACCGCATCCGCATGAACGCCATCGGTCCCTGGCGCGACGGCCCGCGCGTGTACATGCGCAGCATGGCCACGCGCGAGACCGGCAGCGAGATCAGCGCCGCGCTGCCCGACGTGCTGGCCGCGGTGAAGGTGGCGGGCTTCGACCTGGTGGTGGTGGAGACCTCGGGCATCGGCCAGGGCGACGCGGCCATCGTGCCCCTGGTGGACGTGCCGCTGTACGTGATGACCCCGGAATTCGGGGCCGCCAGCCAGCTCGAGAAAATCGACATGCTGGACTTCGCGGAGTTCGTGGCCATCAACAAGTTCGACCGCAAGGGCGCGGCCGACGCGCTGCGCGACGTGGCCAAGCAGGTGCAGCGCAACCGCGAGGCCTTCGGCGCCCGCCCCGAGGACATGCCCGTGTTCGGCACCATGGCCAGCCGATTCAACGACGACGGGGTCACCGCCCTGTACCAGGCCCTGCGCGCGCGCCTGGGCGAGCTGGGGCTGGCGCTGGGCGAGGGTGCGCTGCCGGCCGTGTCCACGCGCTACAGCACGCACCGTCACCCCATCGTGCCGCCTGCGCGCACGCGCTACCTGGCCGACATCGCGGAAGTGGTACGCGGCTACAAGCGCCGCGCCGCCGCGCAGGCCGCGCTGGCGCGCGAGATCCAGCAGCTGCGCGCGGCGCGCGCCATGCTGGAGGCGGCCGGCGCCGCCGACGCCGCGGCGGCCGCCGGCCCGCAGCTCGAGCAGCTGGCCGCGCAGCGCGAAGGTCGCCTGGGCGAGCCGGCGCGCCAGCTCCTGGCCGGCTGGGACGAGCTGCAGCGCACCTACGCGGGCGACGAGCACGTGGTGAAGGTGCGCGAGCGCGAGATCCGCACCCGCCTGACCGTGCGCACGCTGTCGGGCACGACCTTGCGCAAGGTGGCGCTGCCGCGCTACGAGGACCATGGCGAGCGCCTGAAATGGCTGCTGCTGGAGAACGTGCCGGGAGGCTTCCCCTACACCGCCGGGACTTTCGCGTTCAAGCGCGAGGGCGAGGATCCCACGCGCATGTTCGCCGGCGAGGGCGACGCCTTCCGCACCAACAGGCGCTTCAAGCTGGTCAGCGAGGGCATGCCCGCCAAGCGCCTGTCCACGGCCTTCGATTCGGTCACGCTGTACGGCAACGACCCCGACCTGCGCCCCGACATCCACGGCAAGATCGGCAACTCGGGGGTGAGCATCGCCACGCTGGACGACCTGAAGGTGCTGTACTCGGGCTTCGACCTCTGCGAGGCCTCGACCTCGGTGTCGATGACCATCAACGGGCCGGCGCCGAGCATCCTGGCCATGTTCATGAACGCGGCCATCGACCAGCAGCTGGACAAGTTCGAGTCCGAGCATGGGCATGCGCCCTCGCCCGAGCAGGCGCGCCAGCTGCGCGCCTGGGCGCTGGCCAACGTGCGCGGCACGGTGCAGGCCGACATCCTCAAGGAGGACCAGGGCCAGAACACCTGCATCTTCTCCACCGAGTTCAGCCTCAAGGTGATGGGAGACATCCAGGAGTACTTCGTGCGCCACAAGGTGCGCAACTTCTACTCGGTGAGCATCTCCGGCTACCACATCGCCGAGGCCGGGGCGAACCCGATCTCGCAACTGGCCTTCACCCTGGCCAACGGCTTCACCTACGTGGAGGCCTACCTGGCGCGGGGCATGTCCATCGACGACTTCGCGCCCAACCTGAGCTTTTTCTTCAGCAACGGCATGGACCCGGAGTACACGGTGCTGGGGCGGGTGGCGCGGCGCATCTGGGCGGTGGCCATGCGCGAGCGCTATGGCGCCAGCGAGCGCAGCTGCAAGCTGAAATACCACGTGCAGACCAGCGGGCGCAGCCTGCACGCGCAGGAGATCGCCTTCAACGACATCCGCACCACGCTGCAGGCCCTGATCGCCATCTACGACAACTGCAACAGCCTGCACACCAACGCCTACGACGAGGCGATCACCACGCCCACCACCGAGTCGGTGCGGCGAGCCATGGCCATCCAGCTGATCATCAACCGTGAATGGGGCCTGGCGAAGAACGAGAACCCGAACCAGGGCTCCTTCATCATCGACGAGCTCACCGAGCTGGTGGAGGAGGCCGTGCTGGCCGAGTTCGATCGCATCGCCGAGCGTGGCGGGGTGCTGGGCGCCATGGAAACCGGCTACCAGCGCGGCAAGATCCAGGAAGAGAGCATGCACTACGAGATGCTCAAGCACACGGGGGAGCTGCCGATCATCGGGGTCAACACCTTCCGCAACCCCGAGGGCGATCCGGTGCCCGAGAGCATCGAGCTGGCGCGCTCGACTCCCGAGGAGAAGCAGAGCCAGCTCGACCGTCTGCGCGACTTCCACGCCCGCCATGCCGACGAGGCGCCGCGCCAGTTGCAGCGCCTGCGCCAGGCGGTGATCGAGGACGGCAATGTGTTCGAGGTCCTGATGGACGCCGTGCGCTGCTGTTCCCTCGGCCAGCTCACCGATGCCCTGTTCGAGGTGGGCGGGCAGTACCGGCGCAGCATGTGAGCGCCGACGTGCTGGAGCCGCAAGAGCACGCCCTTCCCCGGCGCATCGTCTGCCTGACCGAGGAGCCCACGGAGGTGCTGTACGCGCTGGGCGAATCCGCGCGCATCGTGGGGATCTCGGGTTTCACGGTGCGTCCGCCCCGGGCGCGACGCGAGAAGCCGCGGGTGTCGGCCTTCACCTCCGCGCGCATCGACGACATCCTGCGCCTCGAGCCCGACCTGGCCATCGGTTTTTCCGACATGCAGGCCGACATCGCGCAGGCCCTGATCCGCCACGGCGTCGAGGTGTGGATCAGCAACCACCGCTCGGTGGCGCAGATCCTGGGCTACGTGCGGCGCCTGGGCGCCCTGGTCGGCGCCGCCGGCCCGGCGCAGGCCCTGGCGGCGACGCTGGCCTCGCGGCTGCGCGAGGTGGCCCGCGAGGCCGCGGCCCTGCCGCGGCGCCCGAAGGTGTATTTCGAGGAGTGGGACCAGCCGCAGATCTCCGCCATCCGCTGGGTAAGCGAGCTGATCGGCATCGCCGGCGGGGAGGACATCTTCCCCGAGCTGGCCGCGGCCAGCCTGGGGCGCGAGCGCATCGTCGCCGACCCGATGGAGGTGGTGCGGCGCCGGCCGGACATCATCATCGGCTCCTGGTGCGGCAAGAAATTCTCCGCGCCGCGCGTGGCCTCCCGCCCCGGCTGGCAGGACGTGCCGGCCGTGCGCGACGGCGCCCTGTACGAGATCAAGTCGCCGCTGATCCTGCAACCGGGCCCCGCCGCCCTGACCGACGGGCTGGACGCGCTGCAGCGCATCGTGCGCGACTGGTGCGCGCGCCACCCCGAGCCCGCCTGAGCCCGGGCACGGGGCTCAAGCCACGCTGAGGTGGGCCTGCAGCTGTTCCTGGCTGGATTCGAACTGCGCGCACGTGCCGGAGAACACCACGCGCCCGGTGTCGAGCACCACCACGTCGTCGGCCAGTTCCAGGGCCAGGCCGAGGTTCTGCTCGACCAGCACCACCGCCATGTGCTCGCGCAGGCTCGCGATCACCTGCTGCAGTTCGTGCACGATCTGCGGCGCCAGGCCTTCCGAGGGTTCGTCGAGCAGCAGCAGGCTGGGGCAGGTCATCAGCGCGCGCCCGATGGCCAGCATCTGCTGCTCGCCGCCCGAGAGGTTCTGCGCGGCATGCCCCAGGCGCTCGCCCAGGCGCGGAAAGATGCGCAGCACGTCCTCGCGCCTCCACGTCCGCCGGCCGGCGGGTACGTGCCTGCGCGCCGCCACGTCGAGGTTCTCGCGCACGCTGAGGCTGGCGAACACGCGCCTGCCCTGGGGCACGAAGGCCACGCCGCTGTGCGAGATGGCCTCGGGGCTGGCTCGCTGCAATTCCCGCCCGCGGTAGACGACGCGGCCGCGGCGCGGGGGAAGCAGGCCGACGATGGACTGCACGGTGGTCGATTTCCCCGCGCCGTTCCTGCCCAGCAGCGCCGTCACGCGCGCCGACGCCGTGCTCCAGGACACGCCGTGCAGCACGTGGCTGTCGCCGTAGTACACGTCGAGGCCGTCGACCAGCAGGGCGTTGTCAGTGTCCAAGATAGATCTGCCGGGTGCGGGGGTCCTGTACCACTTCATCGCGGTGGCCGCTGAGCACCACCTGCCCCTGGTGGAGCAGGGTCACGCGGTCGGCCAGCGCCAGGGCGGCGCGCATGTCGTGCTCGATGAGCACGATGGTCACCTCGCGCCCGATGCCGGCGAGCATGGCGCCGATGCCTTCGCGTTCCTGCGCCGACAGGCCGGCCAGGGGCTCGTCCAGCAACAGCAGGCTGGGACGCTGCGCCAGGGCCATGGCGATCTCCAGGCGGCGCTTGTCGCCATAGGAGGTCTGCTGCAGGCCAAGCCCTGCCTTGTCCCCCAGCCCGACGGCGTCCAGCGCCTGCAGGGCCCGTGCCTGCAGGGCCTCATCCCTGGCCAGGTCTCCCCAGGGAATCCAGCGCCGGGGTGAACGTCCCAGCAGCGCGAGCCGGACGTTGTGCAGCAGGGTGTCCTGCGGGAACAGGGTGATGATCTGGTAGGTACGAGCCACTCCGCGCTGGGCGCGCGCGGCGGCTGGCATGCGGGTGAGGTCCCGGCCGTGCACCACGATGCTGCCGGCATCGCTGGACAGGTCCCCTGCGATGAGGTTGAACAGCGTGGTCTTGCCGGCGCCGTTCGGGCCGATCAGCAGGTGGCGTTCGCCGCGCGCCACGCTCAGGTCGACGCCGCGCGTGACCTGCAGGCCTCCGAAGGCCTTGCGCAGACCGCGTACTTCCAGGGCCTGGGTCATGGCGCCGCGCTCCCCCCCGCACCCGGGCCCGTGGAGCCCTCGAGCCCGGCCTCGGCAAACTCCGGCGTCACCGCGGCGGCCGGCGCGCGGGCGCGACGCATGCGCGCGGCGAGGCGCGACGCGCCCGCCACGAGCCCGCCGGGAACGAACATCACGATCAGCAGGTACACCACGCCCAGCAGCATCACCCAATGGGTGGTGAAGTCGCTGGCGACCTCCTTGAGCAGCACGACCAGCAAGGCTCCGACCACCGGCCCCAGGCTGGTGCCCGGGCCTCCGGCGATGACCATCAGCAAGGTTTCCGCCGAAGCCGACAAGGTCATGCTCTGCGGGCTGATGAACTGGTTGTAGTCGAGAAACAGGATTCCCGCGGCGGCCGTGAACAGCGCGCTGACCGTGAAGGTGATCCAGCGGATGAGAAACACGTTGTAGCCCAGGGCGGCCATGCGCCGCGGCTGGTCGCGGGTGCCGCGGATGCTGGCCCCGAAGGGCGAGCGGATCCAGGCCGCCATCAGCCCCCAGCACAGCGCGAACACGGCCAGCGCGTAGTAGTAGAAATGCACCGGGCTGTCCAGGCGCCATCCGGCGATGTGCGGCCGCGTGATGCCGGACAGGCCGTTGTCGCCCCCGGTGACGTCGCTCCAGCGAAAACACAGGCCCCACAGGATCTGTCCCAGGGCCAGGGTGATCATGAGAAAGCTGATACCGCTGGCGCGCAGCGCGATGATGCCGAACACGGCCCCGACCGCGGCGGTTCCCAGCAGTGCGGCCGCGTCCGCGCTGGCATGCGACCAGCCCAGGCGCAGCATCAGCCAGGCGGCGATGTAGGCCGACAGCCCCAGGTAGCCGGCCTGCCCGAGCGAGATCAGCCCCGCGTAGCCCACCAGGAGGTTCAGGCTCAGCGCGAAAAGCGCCGCGATCAGCACCTGGCTGGCCAGGTTGACGTAGTAGACGCCGCCCACCCAGGCCGGCAGGCTCAGCGCCAGCAGCATGGCGGCGGCCACCGCGATCTTGCGCATCACCCGGCGACCCTCCCGAGCAGGCCGCGCGGACGCAGCGCGAGAATGATCACCATGGGCAGGAACAGGATGATGTAGGACAGGTTGGGCAACCAGGACTGTCCGAAGCTGTAGACAAAGCCGATGAGCATGCTGCCCAGGAAGGCGCCGCCCAGGCTGCCCAGGCCGCCGAGGATCACCACGACCAGGGCCAGGGGCAGCATGTCGGCGTCCATGCCGGGATAGACCGACAGGATCGGCGCGGCCACCGTGCCGCCCAGGCCGGCCAGCGCGGTGCCCAGGAAGAACACCAGGGTGTACAGGCGGGACGCCGGGATGCCGATGGCGCGCGCCATCGGCATGTCGTCCACGCTGGCGCGGATCATCACGCCCACGCGGGTGCGCTCCAGCAGCAGCCACAGGGCGACGAACAGCAGCACGCTGAACACGATGACCGCCAGCCGGTAGGTGGGGAAGATCAGCCCGAACAGCGAACTGGCGCCACGCAGCAGGTGCGGCGGCGACACCGACTGCGGATCTCCGCCCCACAGCCACAGGCTCCCGTCGTCGACGATGAAGGCCACGCCCAGCGTGGCCAGCACCTGGGCCAGGCTGTTGCCCTCCAGGCGGCGCAGGACGAAGCGCTCGACCAGCACGCCGAGCGCGCCCACCACCCCGGCCGACAACAGCAGCGCGCCGCCGAAGCCCCAGCCGTGCTGCAGCGCGCTGTAGCCCAGGTACGCCCCCAGCATGAAGTAGGCCCCATGCGAGAGGTTGGCCACGCGCATGAGCCCGAAGATCAGGGAGAAGCCGGCGGCCAGCGTGAACAGCACGGCGCCCAGCGCCAGGCTGTTCAGGCTCTGGATCATCCAGAAGTGCATGCTGCGTGCCGGCTCAGCGCCCGAGGAAGCGTGCGGGCGGATAGTCGCGTGAATACACCGGTTCGGCGAGGAAGGCCTTTTCGTTGTAGGTCCAGAACTGGGACACGTTCGGGTAGGTCTTCAGCACGGCGTTGACCAGCTGCCCGTTCTTGCGCTCGACCTTGCGTATGTACACGTTCATGATCGGGTTGCCGAGATCATCCAGACGAATCGGGCCGCGGGGATCGTCGGGCACCACCACATGGCGCAGCGCGTGCATGAAGGCGTCGCGATTCTCGATGTCCCCGTGCACGGTCTCCAGCGCATGCTTGAGCATGAGCGCGGCGCCATAGGCCCCCACGGTGTAGTAGCCGGGCATGCGGTGGTAATCATGCTCGATGCCGGCGACGAAGGCCTTGTTGTAGGGGTTGTCCAGTTCCGCCGTGTACCAGCCGCCGGAGATGATGCCCAGTGCGTCGTCGCCCATGGCCGGCAGCACGCCTTCGTCGACCGTGGTCATCGACCCCAGCAGGGGAATCTTGCCCTTGAGGCCGTAGTCGCTGTACTGCTTGATGAACTTGATGCCATTGCCGCCGGCGAAGGCCGCGAACACCGCGTCCACCTTGGTGTCGAGCTCGCCGATGTAGGAGCCGTAGTCGGCCACGTTCAGGGGCGACCAGAGCTTTTGCACGATCTCGCCGCCTCCATCCTCGAAGGTCCGCTGGAATCCGGCGGAGACCTCGTAGCCGAAAGCGAAATCGTCCGCGATGATGGCGATGCGCTTGTACTTGAGGGTCTTGGCCGCGTAGTCGCCCAGCGGGTGCATGGGCTGCGCCGAGGTGCCCACCGCGCGCACGAACCAGGGGTTGTCCTTGCGCTGGGTCAGATCCTCCGCCGCGGCGGACGGGGAGATGATCGGCACCTGCGCCTGCCGGATGTAGTCGTTGATGGCCAGCGCCTCGAAGGCGGCAAGTGGGCCGATGATCACTTGCACCTTGTCCTTTTCCACCAGTTCCTGGGCCTTGGCCTTGGTCAGCGCGGGCTGCCCGGCGGTGTCGGCGACGAACAGCTGCACGG
Organism: Pseudomonadota bacterium; assembly: GCA_021808525.1. Lineage (GTDB taxonomy): Bacteria > Pseudomonadota > Gammaproteobacteria > Burkholderiales > Burkholderiaceae_C > Thiomonas_A. Next base: position 26,745 of record JAKBBK010000011.1, on the reverse strand, counting down.
GGCGCCCGGCGATGGTGTTGTGGTTCTGCTGCAGGAAATAGCGCAGGCCCTGCTCCATCTGCAACCCGCCGGCGGCGAGTGCCCCGGACTTCACGGTGAGAAAGCCCACGCGAATGGGCGCGGCGGCGCTGGCCGCGCGCGGCAGGGATGAGCCCGCTGCCAGCGCGGCCAGGCTGAGGGCGAAGGAACGACGCGAATGATCCATGCTTGTCTCCTCTTGCGGTCCATGTTGACCTGCGAATTGTGTGGCACATGATGTATCACGAACCTCGCAAAGTCAAACCCATTTTTGCCCAGAAAGTCCCTGCAAGGCCAGTCCGTGGCGCGGCGAACCCCCGAAGACATGGGCCTTTCTGATTGATTTTTCAATGTTTTTTGAAAACTCCCCGCCCCTCGAGCTGTGAGTCAGATCAGTTTGTGATGTATCACGATTGTGCAAAAAAGTGTGCGGTGATATTCTTCCACCCATGAGCCAGATCCTGGATCCGCGAGTGCCCGAGTCCGCCAGCGCCAAGCTGTTGCGGGAAAAGGTGTACGAGCAGTTGCGCGCCGACCTGATCAGCTGCCGCCTGGCGCCGGGCGCCGAAATCCGCGAGAGCGAGCTTGCCGAGCGCTTCGGGGTCAGCAAGTCGCCGGTGCGCGACGCCCTGATGCGCCTGGAGCGGGAGAACCTGGTGATCACGCTGCCCCGCCAGGGCTACCGCGTGGCCTCGGTGTCCCTGAACGACGTGCAGGACATGTTCCAGCTGCGCGAGGTGCTCGAGCGCGCCTGCATCGAGCGCATCACGCGCCGCGCCAGCGAGCAGCAACTGGCCTCGCTGGAGCGCTTTCGCCGCTTCGACCCGGATGCCTGGGCGGGCGGCTTCGTGGCCTACAACCGCAGCTTCCACCGCGAGCTGGCCGCCATCTCGGGCAATGCCCGCATGCGCGACCACCTGTTCGACCTGATGGACCAGATGGAGCGTGCGGTGCAACTGAGTGTCAACAGCCTCAAGCGGGGCAACCCGCAGGCCGTGATCGACGAACACAACGCCTTGATCGACGCGCTGCAGGCCCGGCAGACCAGCGTGGCGCAGCGCATCAGCGCCCGCCACGTGCAAAGCGCCGGCAAGCGCGTGCTGCGGGCGATGACCCATGCGGTGATCGCCCCCTGAGCCCCCATCCCCACCCTTCGCGATCGACTGCCCGCCGCCCTCCGGCGACACCTTCCAAGGAGCCCCATCCATGGCCAGCGTTTCCGCCCCCTCCTCCACCGGCACCCCTCCCGTGCACGGCCTGTTCATCGACGGTCGCCAGGTGCCGGCGTCCAGAGCCGATCTGCTCGACGTGCTCAATCCGGCCACCGGCCAGGTGATCGCGCGCATCGCCCACGCCGACGACTCCGACGTCGACCGGGCGGTGAGCAGCGCCGCGGCGGCCTTCGCCAGCCGCGAGTGGAGCGGCATGTCCAACCGCACGCGCGCCAAGCTGATCAACAAGCTCGCCGACGTGTTCGAGGCCAACCTGGACGAGATGTACCAGCTGGAGACCATGAACAACGGGCGTTCGGTCAACGAGACCCGCGCCCAGATCTCCCGCCTGCCCGATTTCCTGCGCTACAACGCGGGGCTGGCGATCGCGCGTCGCGATGCGGTGATCCCGGTGGACGGCGAGTACCTGAACTACACCATTCGCACGCCCATCGGCGTGGTGGGCAACTCCACGCCCTTCAACCACCCCCTGATGATCATGATCAAGAGCCTGGCGCCGACCCTGGCCTCGGGCTGCACCACGGTCGTCAAGCCTTCCGAGTACACCCCGCTGACCACGCTGCGCCTGGCCCAGTTGTTCGTGGAGGCCGGGCTGCCGCCGGGGGTGTTCAACGTGGTGACCGGACTGGGTCCGACCACGGGCAAGGCGCTGTCCGAGCATCCGGGCCTGGCCAAATGGGTGCTCACAGGCGGCACCGAGGCCGGGCGCCTGACCGGCGCGGCGGCTGGTCGCAATTTCGCGCACCAGACCCTGGAACTCGGTGGCAAGACCCCGGTGCTGGTGTTCGAGGATTTCGACATCGAGCAGGCGGTCAACTACGCGGCCTTCGGCGCCTTCATCGGCGCCGGCCAGACCTGCATCTGCGGCAGCCGCCAGATCGTGCAGGCCAGCGTGTACGACGAGTTCGTCGAACGCCTGGCGGCGAAGGCGCGCGGCATCCGCATCGGCAACCCCTCCGATCCCTCGGTGCAGCTCGGCCCGGTCATCTCCAGGCGCCAGCAGGAGCGCGTGCTGCGCTACATCCGCATCGGCCTGGAAGAGGATGGCGCGCGCCTGGTGGCCGGCGGGCGCGTGCCGCCCGACCCGGCGCTGGCCGGGGGCTTTTTTGTCGAGCCCACGGTGTTCGCGGACGTGACCCCGTCGATGCGCATTTTCCAGGAGGAGGTGTTCGGCCCCTTCGTGTCGGTCAGCCGCTTCGAGACCGAGGAGGAGGGGCTGCGCATGGCCAATGACTCGGCCTTCGGCCTGGCCGGCGCGGTGCGCACCCGCGACGTGGTGCGCGCGCATCGGGTGGCGGCACGCCTGCATTGCGGCATCGTGTGGATCAACGACCACCATCGCCTCGACCCCGCCTCGCCGTGGGGTGGCGTGAAGGATTCGGGCATCGGCCGGGAATGCGGCACCGAGTCCTTCGATCAGCATTTCGAGACCAAGAGCGTGATGCTGCGCATGAGTGACGCGCCCTTCGACTGGTACCGCGATACCGCCAGCCAGCCGCGCCTGAACTGAGGCGCCCGATCGAGAGTTTGCGAAAGGCCCACGCGATGTCCTCCATCAGCCTTGGCGGCTGCACGCTGCAGACGCGACGTTTCGGCACCGACGGATCCGCCCTGTGCCTGCACAGTTGCGGGGACGGTCCCCCGCTGGTCCTGCTGCACTCGCTGCTGGCCGACCGCGCCAGCTTCGAGCGGGTCCTGCCGGCCCTGTCGCGCCGCTTCCGCGTGCTGCTGGCCGATCTGCCCGGTTTCGGCGCCTCCGACCCGGCCCCGGGCGGCCTGCAGGCGGTGGCCGACCGGGTCGCGGCCGGGCTTGGCCTGGCCCTGGGCGATACGCGCCCGACCCTGCTGGGCAACGGCTACGGCGGATTCGTCGCCTTGCTCACGGCCATCCGGCATCCCGATCGGGTGCGCAGCCTGGTGCTGGCCGATTGCGGCGCCGCCTTCGACCCACCCGGCAGGGCGGCCTTCGTGGGCATGGCGCGCGCCGCCGGCGCCTCGGGCCTGCAGGCCGTGGCCGACGTGGCCATGCGCCGCCTGTTCGCGCCGGAGTTCCAGGCGCGCAATCCCGATCTCATCGAGCGCTGCAGGCAGCGTTTCCTGGCCACTGCGGCACAGACCTTCCAGGACGCCTGCGCCGCGCTGTCCACGCTGGACCTGCGCGAGGCCGCCTCGGGCCTGAAGCTACCCACCCTGGTGCTGGTGGGAGAGCACGACGAGGCGACGCCACCGGCGATGGCGCGCGAACTCGCCGGGCTGTTGCCCGATGCGCGGCTGCGCGTGCTCGAGGGCTGCGCGCACGTGCCGCAATTGCAGGCCCCGGAGGCCTTCCTCGCCGAGGTGGAGGCCTTCCTGGGCCAGCCCGCGGCCTCCGCCGGGGCCTAGCGTACGCCTGACAGGCCCTCAGGCACCGGCCATGCGCAGGAAGTTGTCCAGCACCGGGCTCATGCGGTCGCCGCGCCAGACCATGCCCATTTCCAGGCTGGGCGCTTCCTGCAGATCCAGGTAGCGCACCCCCGAACGGGCCAGCCTGCGCAGCGAGGCCGGCACGAGGGCGATGCCCATGCCGGCGGAGACCAGGCTGACGATGGTCTGCATCTGGATCGCGTGCTGGACGATGGCGACCTGCCCGCCCGCGGCCGAGCAGTAGCCCACCACCTTGTCGTAGAACAGGGGCGCGACATGGCGCGGGAACAGCACGAGGGGCGAGGCGACCACGGCGGATCGGGCCAGGCGCCCGCGCGTGGGCACGATGCGCCGCTGCTCCATCCAGCTTTCGGGAACCGCGGCCACCAGGGGCTCGGATTCGAGCCTGCGGTAGCGCAGGGGCTCGGGCATCGATTCCTGGCCGTCGGGCAGGATGATGCCCACATGGGTCCTGCCCTCCAGCAGCGAGGCGATCTGCACGTCGCTGGTCGCCTCGGTCAGCGACAGCTCCACCTCGGGATGGCGTTCGCGAAATCGCCTCACCAGTTCGGGCAGGATGCTGTAGTCCGCCGTGCTGACAAAGGAGATCTCCAGTCGGCCGAGGTCGCCGCCCAGCAGGCGCCGCGCGGTGGCGGCCAGCGCCTCATGCCCCTGCAGCAGCGCGCGCACGTGGGGCAGCCATTGCTCTCCGAAGGCGCTGAGCGCCACGCTGCGCCTTGTGCGCACGAACAGCTCGGCGCCCAGCTCGCGCTCCAGCGCGCGGATGGACTGGCTCAGCGGCGGCTGGGTCATGCGCAAGCGCTGCGCGGCGCGACCGAAATGCAGGGTCTCGGCCACGGTGAGGAAATGCCGGAGCTGGCGGGTGTCCACGTGTGATAGCTTTTGCGACTCAATACGCGTTGAATTATAGATTTCACTCCCAACAGGAACTGGCGTAGATTCCCGCCGGAGCCCCCCTTTTCCCCCAGGAGCAACCATGCCAGCCTATCGTTCCAAGACCTCCACCGCCGGGCGCAACATGGCCGGAGCGCGCTCGCTGTGGCGTGCGACCGGCATGAAGGATGACGACTTCAGCAAGCCGATCATCGCGGTGGCCAATTCCTTCACCCAGTTCGTGCCGGGGCACGTCCACCTGAAGGACCTGGGCCAGCTGGTGGCGCGCGAGATCGAGGCCGCTGGCGGAGTGGCCAAGGAATTCAACACCATCGCGGTGGACGATGGCATCGCCATGGGCCACGATGGCATGTTGTATTCGCTGCCCAGCCGCGACATCATCGCCGACTCCGTCGAGTACATGGTCAACGCGCATTGCGCCGACGCGCTGGTGTGCATTTCCAACTGCGACAAGATCACCCCGGGCATGCTCATGGCCGCGATGCGCCTGAACATCCCCGTGGTGTTCGTCTCCGGCGGCCCGATGGAGGCCGGCACCACGCGCCTGGCCGGTACCGCCACGCTGAAAAAGATCGACCTGATCGACGCCATGGTGATGGCCGCCGATCCGAAGGTCTCCGACGCCGAGGTGGCCGAGGTCGAGCGTTCGGCCTGCCCCACCTGCGGTTCCTGCTCGGGCATGTTCACCGCCAACTCCATGAACTGTCTGACCGAGGCCCTGGGCCTGGCGCTGCCGGGCAATGGCACGGTGGTGGCCACGCATGCCGACCGCAAGGAGCTGTTCCTGGGCGCCGGGCGCCTGGTGGTGGAGCTGTGCAAGCGCTATTACGAGCAGGACGATGCCTCGGTGCTGCCGCGCAACATCGCCAGCCACGCCGCCTTCTCCAACGCCATGACCCTGGACATCGCGATGGGCGGTTCCACCAACACCATCCTGCACCTGCTGGCCGCGGCGCAGGAGGCCGAGCTGGACTTCGGCATGTCCGACATCGACCAGCTCTCGCGCCGCGTGCCCAACCTGTGCAAGGTGGCGCCGTCCAGCCATTACCACGTGGAGGACGTGCACCGCGCGGGGGGCATCATGGGCATCCTCGGGGAACTCGCCCGCGGCGGGCTGCTCGACACCAGCGTGCCCACCGTGCACTCGCGCACCCTGGGCGAGGCGCTGGCTCGCTACGACGTGCTGGCCACGGGCGACGAGGCCATCCGCCGCTTCTACCGCGCCGGCCCGGCGGGCATCCCGACGCAGGTGGCCTTCAGCCAGGACACACGCTGGCAAGACCTGGACCTGGACCGCAGGAAGGGCTGCATCCGCAGCATCGAGCACGCCTACAACAAGGAAGGCGGCCTGGCCGTGCTGTACGGCAACATCGCCGCCGACGGCTGCGTGGTCAAGACCGCGGGCGTGGACGAGGCGCTGTACACCTTCGAGGGCAAGGCGCGCGTGTACGAGAGCCAGGACGCCGCGGTCAAGGGCATCCTGGGCGACGAGGTGCAGCCGGGCGACGTGGTGGTGATCCGCTACGAAGGCCCGCGCGGCGGGCCGGGCATGCAGGAGATGCTCTACCCCACCTCCTACCTGAAGTCCAAGGGCCTGGGCAAGCAATGCGCGCTGGTCACCGACGGGCGCTTCTCCGGCGGCACCGCCGGGCTGTCCATCGGCCATGTCTCGCCGGAAGCGGCCGCTGGAGGGGCCATCGGACTGGTGCGCGACGGCGACCGCATCCGCATCGACATCCCGCGCCGCGGCATCGACGTGCTGGTCGACGAGGCCGAGTTGCAGCGGCGCCGCGCGGAACAGGACGCCCGGGGCTGGAAGCCGGCGCAGCCGCGCCAGCGCCGTGTCTCGGCGGCCCTCAAGGCCTACGCGAAACTGGCCATGAGCGCCGACAAGGGCGCGGTGCGCGACCTGTCGCAACTCGGGGATTGACGGCCCCCTCCGTCGCGGGGGGCGACCCCCGCTCCGCCCCCCCAAGGGGGGCACCCCCTGCCTTGGGGCGGCCCTGCGGCAGGAGGGTTCTCGGCATGGGGAGGCCTCGCGTGGAAGGGAGACTTCCAGGCGGGCTGCAGAGCCGCCTGCGGCGGCCTGAAGCGAACACCCCTTGAGCTTGGGGCCGCCGAAGGCGGCCATGCACCGCCACCAGAAAACGATGGCTATTGCGACAGCTCCCCATTGTCGAGAGCACACCCGCCGCAGGGCCGCCCCAAGGCGGGGTGCGTCCCCCTCGGGGGGACGGAGCCGGGCTCGCGCCCGGCGACGGAGGGGGCCCTCCCCCTCCGCCAGCCGTCGTTCAGGGTCTTCAGGAAGGCGATGATGTCGCGCATGTCGCGCGCGCTCATCGCCGGCGCCTGCCCCGCCCGGCGATCGAAGGGCGGGTCGCTGCGATCCACGTTCGCCTTGTCGCGCGCGGGGAGGTCGTCGTACTTGTCGACGCGGCCGTTCACCACGGGATAGATGCGCGCCGGCCGTGTGTCGCGGAAGTCGTAGAAGTCCAGCACCTGCGCCAGGCTGTGGTAGACGCCATTGTGGAAAAACACCTGGCGCGTGGCCGCGTTGCGCAGCGTGGGGGTGAGGAACATGCCGCAGTACTGGGTCTGCCGCGCAAGGTCGGTGCGGTAGGGTCCGCACAGGCCGAGGTCGTGGTAGTGCGGGTCGCGGTTGGCCGGGATCGCCGGGTTGCGCGGCACCCCCAGCGCCTCGTATTGGGTGTCGGTGAACAACGGCGGCTGGCCGTCGGCGCCGGGACGGTCGAGGTGGCATGCCGCGCAATCGCCCTTGCGGGGATCGTTGAAGAGGACGTAGCCGCGAGCCTGCGAGGGGGTGAAACGCGCCTTGCCCTGCAGCCAGGCATCGTACTTGCTGCTGAAGGGGTGGAAGCTGGGGTCCTCGATCTGGAACCGGGCCAGCGCGAACAGGGCCTCGCTGACCAGGAAGCGCGAGTTGCCCAGCATGCCGGGGCCGAACAACTGCCCGAACTGCCTGGCGTAGCCCCCGCTGCGCAATTTCGCCGCCACCGTGGCCACGCTGCCCGCGTCCATCTCCAGGGGATTGAACAGCGGGCCGTCGGCCTGCTGCTGCAGGGTGTTGACCCGGCCGTCCCAGAACAGCCCGCCCTGGGGCACCAGGTTGGCGGCCGTGGCCGCCGTGTCGCGCGCGGTCTTGCGCTGGCGCCGCGACTGCCTGCCCAGCTGCACCAGCTGCTGCAGGGTGATGGTCTCGTTTTCCTCGTTGTCGGGCCCGATGCTGAAATTCTGCTGGCGGTACAGGTATTCCAGCGAGGGCACCGCGCGCACGCCGAAGCGGTTCATGCGCGAGCCGCCGATCTGCACCGGCAGCGCGTTGGGCGGGCCGTAGGCATGCCGGGGACTGTGGCAGGAGGCGCAGGACACGCGCCCCGAGCCCGAGAGCCTCGGGTCGAAGAACAGCTCACGCCCGAGCCGGGCCACGGCGCTCAGGGGCTTGCGCGGCGGCAGCACCAGATGCACCGGGTGCGGATTGCCGCCGTCGGGCAGCACCGGCGCGCCGGCGCCCGTCGCAGGCATGGCGACCGGGGCTCCGGTCGGCGCGGAGCCGGCGGGCGCGAGGCCCGGCGGCTCCGCGGCCCAGGCCGCGCCCGTCAGCAAGGCGGCTGTCGCCGCCGCCAGCAAGGCGCGCAGGCCCATCAGCTGGAGCTCGGCGAGTTGCTGCCGGCCGGCGCGCGGCGCAGCACGGCGCCGGTGGTCGGATCCAGGAACAGCGGGGCATCCAGGCGGCCGGCGTGGCCGTGCCAGCGGTGATGCTCCCGGCCGCGCTCGTCGCCATCGTGGTCGCCGGCGAAGCGGAACATGTCCATGATGCTGCCGGTGGTGGCGTCGAAGGAACCGCCGCCCAGGCGCTCGCCATGCAGCCAGTTGTCCTCGATGAACCGGGTCACCGAGGCCAGCGAGATGCGCTGGTGGCTCACGTAGTTGGACTTGGCCCAGGGCGAGATCACCAGGAAGGGAATGCGCGTGCCGGGGCCGCAGCGGCCGTTGACGGGCTTGCCCTTCAGGCCCGGCATCGGCGTGCCGCTGCCGCACACGCCGGGACCGTCGAGCTGGTCGGCCTGCGCATCGAAGGACGGGTTGGTGGGCGTGGCGAAGGCATGGTCGTACCAGCCGTCCGAATCGTCATAGGTGACGATCACCGCGGTGTCCTTCCATTGCGGCTGTTGCTGCAGGAAGTTCACCACCTTGGCCACGAAGGCCTGCTCGTCCAGCGGATCCGAGTAGCCGGCGTGGGCGTCCTGGAAGGCCGGCGCCTTCAGGAAACTGACAGCCGGGAAATTGCCCGCCTTGACCGCCGCGAAAAAGTCGTTCAGGCCGTACTCGTGGTTCGCCGGATCGGGCGTGCGGGTGCCCGGCTCGTCGGTGTGGCCGATGGCCTGCACCGACGACGGACGCGCGTGGGTCGGGTTGGCCGTCGAGGGGAAGTACTGGAACCAGTTGTGGTGCGGGATGTAGTCCGTCACCGTGCCGGTGTGGCTCGAGGTCGAGCTGCGCTTGCAGCCGGTGGTGCCGTTGGCGTTGACGGTGCCCAGGTTGAAGCCGCCCATGAAGCCGCCCCAGGAGATGTCGCGGGCGTTGAGCAGGTCACCGATGTTGCGACCCTGCATGAGGATCTGGTCGCTGGGGCTGGAGCACAGGTCGTAGGCGGGATCGACGTCGCTGATCAGCGCGTAGCCGCCGGCGCCGTCCTGGATGTAGTAGGAGCCCGCCGCCAGGGTGAAGGGCTGCTTGGTCGTCTTCACCAGGGTCACGCCGTCGGTCTGGCCCGAGACCACTTCCAGGGCGCCGGGCGTGGACGGACCGTAGGTGTCGGTGTAGGCGTCGTCGCTCATCGCGAAGTGCTGCGCATAGTTCCACAGCGCCGTCACGGTGTTGCCGTCGTAATAGCCCATGACCTGGCCGCTGGTGCCGAAGGCGCCGACCACGCCGGTGGTGCCGTGCCCGGTGTACTTGGGAAACAGGTCGGCCTTGCCGCCGTCGTAGGCGAACTGCTCGGGCGTGTAGGCGTGGTTCTGGTCGGCGGTGGCCGCCTGGCTGGGGTCGAGCCGGAAGGGATTGGCCGCGCCACTGCCGTTGGCGGGGTTGGTGTCGTTGGGGTTGTTGCTGAGCAGCGCGGCGTCCAGGCCGTTGACCGCGGGGGTTCCGCGACGCGCGTGGAAGGGCGTCTCGCCGCCCGGATTCGTCGCCTTCGGGTAGGTGGCGAAATAGTGGTCGAAGGACACGTTTTCGTTGAACAGCACCACGATGTGCTTGATCGGCGTGGCCGTCGGGTAGGCCTCGGCGCGCAGGCCGAAGTGGTGGTGGTCGTGGTCGTGGTCGTCGCCGTGGTGGAAGGGCGAGGCGCTCGCCGAGGAGGCGGAGGCGCCGGCCCCGATCGCGGCGGCGATCACGGCGGTGGCGAGCAAGGTCTTGCGCAGCATGTGGAAGGCTCCCTGAAGCGAAACGAGGCAGGAACCCCGCCGGCGCCGCGTCCTGCGCGGCGGCCATGCGGGGGCCGGGGGCGATTGTTCGAAGCCAAGATGCAAGGCTCGTGACAAGCCGCCCCAGGTCTTTCCTGGTTTCCTTTGTTGCATTTTGTCGCCGTCTGCGGGCCCGCCATGCCCTGCCATCGGGCGTCGAGCCGGACGGCCTGCAAGTCCCCGGGGATTCGGCTAGATTGTCGCCGACCCTTCTCGTGTCGAACACTGCTCATGAATTCCACGAATCCACGCATCACCGTTGTCGGCGCCGGGTCGGTCGGCAGCTATTTCGGCGCCATGCTCGCGCGTGCGGGCCATGCCGTGACGCTGGTCGCGCGCGCCGAACATGTCCAGGCCATCGAACGTTTCGGCTTGAAGATCCACAAGTCGGATTCGGAATTCACCCTGCGCATTCCGGCGACCACCGAACTGGAGGCGGTACGCGGCGCCGACCTGGTGCTGTTGTGCGTGAAATCCCGCGACACCGAGGAGCTGGCGCGGCGCATGGCCGCCCTGCTCGAGCCCGGTGCCCTGGTGATGAGCCTGCAGAACGGGGTGGAGAACCCCGCGGCGATCGCCCGCCACCTGCGCCAGCCGGTGGTGCCCACCGCGGTCTACGTGGCCACGGCGATGCCGGCGCCCGGCGAGGTGCGGCACTATGGGCGCGGGGAACTGGTGATCGGTCCGGCCACGCCGCGGGAAGCCGCCGACGCCGGGCTGCGCCAGCGCCTGCAGGACATCGTCGGATGGTTCGCAAGCGCCGGTGTGCCGGTGCGGATCTCCGACGCGGTGATGGACGAGCTGTGGGCCAAGCTGCTGGTCAATTGCGCCTACAACGCGATTTCCGCGCTGACCCAGCAGGCCTACGGGCCGATGGCGGCACTGGCGCCGATTCGCGCGTTGCAGCAAAGCTTGGTGGACGAAGTGCTGGAGGTCGCACGCGCCAGCGGCCACGCCCTGGACGCGCGGGCGGCGCGTGCCTCGGTCGAGCAGATCGCGCGCAGCATGCCCGGCCAGCTCTCGTCCACCGCGCAGGACCTGGCGCGCGGCAAACCCACGGAAATCGACGATCTCAACGGCCTGATCGTGCGCCGCGGCGCCGAGCTGGGCATTCCCACGCCGGCCAACCAGAGCCTGTACGCGCTGGTCAAGCTGGCCGAGGCGGCCCGCGCCTCAGCGTGAGGCCAGGGTGAGGAACAGCGGCAGCGACACCGCCCCCAGCAGCGTGGACAGGGACACCAGGCCCGCCACGTAGGGCCCGTCGCCCCCCATGCGCATGGCCAGCACGTAGGCGCTGGACGCCGTGGGCACCGCGGTGAACACGAGCAGCGCCAGCACGTGGGTGCCGTCCAGACCCAGGGCCCGCGCCAGGCCCCAGGCGGCCAGCGGCACCAGCAGGTGCCGAATGGCCAGCAGCCAGCCCGACAAGGCCCAGTCCCGATGCAGGCCCTGCAGGCGCAGCCCCGCCCCCACCGTCAACAGGCCCAGCGCGATGGACGCGCCGCCCAGGCGGTCGAATACCGGCTGCACCAGCTGCGGCAGGCGCAGGCCCGCCGCATGCAACACCAGGCCCGCCGCGGTGGACACCAGCAGGGGGTTGCGCAGCAACTCGCGCCACAGGCTGCGCCCGCCGTGGCGCGACAAGGCCCACACCGCCGCGGCATTGCACAGCGGCACGCCGATGGCGATCAGCACCCCGACCATCGACACCATCGCGGCGCCGCCGATGCTGGCGGCCACGGCCAGCACGATGTAGGAATTGAAGCGAAACGCGCATTGCATGCCGCTGGCGGTTCGCACCGGGTCGGCGCCCAGCCAGTGCGCCGCCCACGCCAGCGCGATGCCCACCAGCAGCGCGCCCACCCCCGCCAGCACCAGGGCCGAGGCCGAGGCCAGGGTGTAGGAGGCGCCCACGCTGGTGGAAAAAAGCAAGGCGGGGAACAGCACGTAATACACCAGGCGCTCGACCCCGCTCCACACCTCGCGCCCCAGCGGAGTCAGGTGCATGAGCGCGTAGCCCAGCGCGATCAGCGCGAAGTCGGGGAACAGCAGCAGGGCGTCGTGCATCGCGGCGGCGGAAATCGGTGCGAGAACCCTTCAGCCTAGCAGGGCTTCAGCCTGGCAGGGCTTGCGCACGAGCCCCGGGGCTACCATGCTTGGCTGTCCGGCGCGTACCGGGACGAACAGGAGTACTTGCATGAGGATCTGCATCATCGGCGCCGGGGCCATCGGAGGACTGATCGGCGCGCGGCTGGCCGCCCGTGCCGGCTGCCAGCCCGCGGTGCTGGCGCGAGGCGCCACCTTGCGCGCGCTGCGCGAACATGGCTGGCGCGCCGACACCGCCGGCGAACTGCTGCAGGCGCCGGCCCGCGTGTTCGAGCGCGCCGAGGACATCGGCGAACAGGACCTGGTGATCCTGGCGGTCAAGGGGCCGGCGCTGGCCGAGGCGGCCCGGGGGCTGGCGCCGCTGCTGGGCGAGCACACCCTCGTCATGCCGGCGATGAACGGCGTGCCCTGGTGGTTCTGCGCCGCGCGCCCGGGGCTGGACCCCACGCCCCTGCGCAGCGTGGACCCGGGCGGGCGCATCGCCGCGGCGATCGAACTGCGTCGCGTGCTCGGCTGCGTGGTGCACGCCACCACCTCGGTGCCCGAGCCCGGGCTGTCGCTTCATCGCGGCCCGGCGCGCCTGATCATCGGAGAGCCGGGCGGAGGCCACAGCCAGCGCGCCGAACAGGTGTGCGCGCTGATGCAGCAGGCGGGTTTCGACGCCGTGCATTCCGACGACGTGCGCCGCGACATCTGGTACAAGCTGTGGGGAAACCTGACCATGAACCCGGTTTCGGCGCTGACCGGGGCCACCATCGAACAGATGCTGGGCGACCCGCTGGTGCTGGCCTTTTGCAACAGCGCCATGCGCGAGGCGCGCGAACTGGGCGCGCGCCTGGTCTGCCCGATCGAGCAGACCCCCGAGGAACGCAACAAGATCACCGTGCGCCTCGGCGCCTTCAAGACCTCGATGCTGCAGGACCTGGAAGCCTCGCGTGCCCTGGAACTCGACGGCATCGTGGGCGCCGTGCAGGAACTCGCACGCCGCATGCAGCTGCCCACGCCGACCATCGATGCCGTGCTCGGGTTGACACGGCTGATGGCGCGGGTGCGCGGCCTGTACCCCTGGCCGGAACCGGGCGCCGAGGCCTGAGCGAGGCCCCGGCCCGGGGCTCAGGTGGCCGCGAGCAGGTGCTCGACCTCGGCGAAGCTCTGCGGCTTGTCGCTGGCCTCGATGGGCACGCCCAGCAGGCGCCCGATGTGCGTGGCCGAGAAGATTCCGCACACCCGCGGCGGCTGGCCCTGCTGCACCACCAGCGCATGCTGGCGCCCGCTCTCGCGCAGGGTCTGCACCACGTCCCCGATGGTGGCGTGCTGCACGTCGTTCCAGTCGAGCACCTGAATGCGTTCACGCGGCACCATCACCCGGCGCACCGCCAGCTGGTCGCGCGCCACGCCGTCGTCCACCGCGGCGCGGATCGGCGCCTCGCCCATCAGGTCGCGCGCGGTCATCAGGCCCAGGAGTTCGCCGGCGGGGTCGGTGACCAGCAGCATGCGCACCCGCGCATGCACCATGCGCTGCTGCGCCGCGTCCAGCGTGGCGTCGGGATGGATGGCCACGGCCGCCACGCGCCGAAGATCGGTCATGGCATCGGGCGCCGGCCGCTCCAGGGTGACGCCCTCGGGCCGCTGGCTCTCGGGCTCGCCGACATGGGCGTGGGCGGGCAGCGAATGCAGGCGCAGCGTGCGATACGAACTCATGTTGTCCGACTCCCAGGATGCCTGGGCGCCCGTCCCCGCGGGCGCGGGGAGCTCGGGGCGCACCGGCGAAGATCCACTGTAAGACCAAGCCGGGCCGGGGGTTGTAACCGCACATCGCAAAGGGAGAAACCATGTTGCATCGCGACACGATTCGGCACGGGGGTCCTGCGCGCTTGCGCGCGATGCCGTGGGTGTGTCGCGCGGCCCCGGCTCGCTGCTACAGTGCAACGTAGCGAGGCATCAACGACCCGCGCATGCATTCCCGGCCCCGGCGCCGGGTTCCACGGAGCCACGGATGAGCGTCATCACCTGCGTCGAAGACCTGCGCCTGCTGGCGCGCAAGCGCGTTCCGCGCATGTTCTACGACTACGCGGATTCGGGCTCGTGGACCGAAAGCACCTACCGCGCCAATGAACAGGATTTCCAGCGCATCCGGCTGCGCCAGCGCGTGGCCGTGGACATCGAGCGGCGCAGCCTGCGCTCGCGCATGCTGGGCCAGGACGTGGCCATGCCGGTGGCCATCGCGCCCACCGGCCTGACGGGCATGCAGCATGCCGACGGCGAGATCCTCGCCGCGCGTGCGGCCGAGGCCTTCGGCGTGCCCTTCACGCTGTCCACCATGAGCATCTGCTCCATCGAGGACATCGCCGCGCACACCCGGGCGCCCTTCTGGTTCCAGCTCTACGTGATGCGCGACCGCGCCTTCATCGAGCGCCTGATCGAACGGGCCCGGGCGGCGCGCTGCTCGGCCCTGATGCTCACGCTGGACCTGCAGATCCTGGGGCAACGCCACAAGGACCTGAAGAACGGGCTTTCGGCGCCGCCCAAGCCGACCCTGCGCAACCTGCTGAACCTGGCGACCAAGCCGCGCTGGGTGATGGGCATGGCCCGCACGCCGCGGCGGACCTTCGGCAACATCGTCGGGCATGCCACCGGGGTGTCGGACCTCAGTTCCCTGTCCTCGTGGACCAGCCAGCAGTTCGACCCCAGCCTGAGCTGGAAGGACGTGGAGTGGATCAAGCGCCAGTGGGGCGGCAAGCTGATCGTCAAGGGCGTGCTGGACGCCGAGGACGCGCGCCTGGCGGCCGACAGCGGGGCCGACGCGCTGATCGTGTCCAACCACGGCGGGCGACAGCTCGACGGGGCGCCCAGTTCCATCGCCGCCCTGCCGGCCATCGTCGAGGCGGTCGGCAGCCGCATGGAGGTGTGGCTGGACGGCGGCATCCGCAGCGGGCAGGACGTGTTCAAGGCCCTGGCCCTGGGCGCACGCGGCACCCTGATCGGGCGCGCCTTCCTCTACGGCCTGGGCGCCATGGGCGAGGCCGGGGTGACCCGCTGCCTGGAGCTGATCCGCAACGAGCTCGACCTGACCATGGCCTTCTGCGGGCTCGACGACGTCTCGCGCATCGACCGCAAGGCCCTGTTCGAGGAGCCGTCGCGCGCGCCCGCCCGAGACCTGCGCCCGGGGATCTGAGCCGGCGCAAGGGTCGGGGCGCCTGGACGAGACCCCCGATTGCCGTCGTGGCCCCTGCCTGCATACACTTGCTGGCGTGCATTCCTGCACGCCCTGCCCGCCCCACGCCATGCCCGACGACACGCCCATCCCAGCGATCCAGGATCTCTACCCCGAGCACCTGGCGCATTGCTACGGCTGCGGTCGGCTCAACGAGCACGGCCATCACATCCGCACCTTCCAGGACGGCGAGCAGACGGTCTCGGAATTCACGCCCGAGGCCAGCCACATCGCGGTGCCGGGTTTCGTGTACGGGGGCGTGATCGCCTCGTTGATCGACTGTCATTCCACCGCGACCGCCGCGGCGGCGATGGCCGAGGCCAGCCAGCAGCCCCTGCTCGGCCCGGGCGCCAGGACGCCCCCGCGCTTCGTCACCGGTTCGCTGCACGTGGACTACCTGCGCCCCACGCCCCTGGGCGAGGCGCTGGTGGTGCGCGGCAAGGCGCGCGAGATCCGCGGCCGCAAGGTGATCGTGGAGTCCACGGTCTACGCCGGGGGGGTGGCCACGGCGCGCGGCGAGGTGGTCGCCGTGCTCATGCCCGACAACTTCGGCCAGGGCTGAAACCCCCGCATGGCCGTCCCCTCCGCGAGCCTGGCTGCCCACACCCCCGTTCCAGGGGCCTACGGCCTGTTTCCCGCGCGCTCCGACGAGGACGCCTTCATCGTCGACACCTGGGCGGAGCTGGCGCCGCGCGCCCATGCGGTGGCTCTGTGGGGCGGCTTGATCTTCGCGGCCGGCATGCTGGCCGACTATCTGCTGGCCCAGCCCTCGGTCTCGTGGCCTCTGTTGCTGCTGGTGCGCGCGACGGTGCTGGCCGTGGGGCTGCGCCTGGCCTGGGCGACGCGCCAGGCATCGCCCGCCGACCCGCGGGGGCTGCGGGTCTGGATGCTGGTGTTCCAGCTTGCGCTGCTGCTGGGCCAGCGGGCGGTCGTGCAATTGCATGGAACGGCCTCGTCCTACCAGGCCATCGCGGCGGTCATGGCCTGCCTGATCATCTTCACCTACGCGCCGATGGTGCGCCCGCTGCAGCTCTGGGCGATGCCGGCCTGGGTCGCGCTGGCGAGCCTGCAGATGCTCGGCCTGCTGGGCACGCCCCCGAAGACGGTGCTGGTGTTCGTGATGATCCTGGGCTTCGTGAACATCGTCGGCTGGCAGCTGGCCACGCACAACAACCGCTCCCAGCGCAACGCCTGGCTGGACCGCAGGCGCCTGCAGTGGGAAGTGGCCGAACGCGTGAGCGCCGAGCAGAACCTGCGCCACCTGTTCGAGGCCAGCCCGGTGCCCCTGGTGCTGGCCGGACAGCGCCGCGGACGACTGCTGCACCTGAACCGGGCCGCGCTGGACCTGCTGGACCCGCGGCGCCTGCTGCCCGACCCGAACCAGCTCTCGGCCGGGGACTTCTATGCCGACACGCAGACCGCGCACATGCTCACCCGCGCCCTCGCGCACCACGAGGCCTTCGGCCCCGTGGACATGCGCATCCGCGACAGTTCCCGACGGGTGCTGGACGTCATGGTCTCGGCCCGCAAGCTGCGCTACGACGGCCGCCGGGCGGTGCTGGCCAGCCTGGTGGAGATCACCCACCGCAAGCGTCAGGAGCACGAACTGCGGCGCCTGGCGCACACCGATCCGCTGACCGCGCTGCACAACCGGCGCGGCTTCTTCCTGCGCGCCGAGCAGGCCCGGCGCCAATGCGCGCCGGCCCCGCTGGCCCTGCTGGCGCTGGACGTGGACCTGTTCAAGTCGATCAACGACAACCACGGCCATGCCGTGGGCGACCTCGTGCTGCAGCAGCTCGCCGGGCGCCTGGCCGCGGCGCTGCGCGAGCAGGACCTGCTCGCGCGCATCGGCGGCGAGGAGTTCGCCGCCTTGCTGCCGGGCCTGGATGCCGCGCAGGCGCTGGACGCCGCCGAACGCCTGCGCCGCGCCGTGTGCGACCATGCGCTGCGCTGCCAGGGGCTGCGCCTGCAGCTCAGCGTGAGCATCGGCGTGGCGCTGATCGACGGCGCGCGCGACGATGTCGACGGCGCGCTGGCCCGCGCCGACGAGGCCATGTACCGGGCCAAGCAGGCGGGGCGCAACTGCGTGGAAATGCAGGCGCCTGCGGTCGTTCCCGCCGCCGAGCCGCTGTCGCAGGTCGCCGGCGCGAGCACCCTGGCCGGCTGAGCCCGGCTGGCTCGCTCGCCGGGCTGGCTCGCCGCTCGGGCCGCGGGCGTCAAGGCCTCAAGGCGCCAGTTCGCTGACAAAACGCTCCGGCGCGGGCTTGGGCCTCGGCTCGCGAGCGCGCGCCGGCGTGCCGATGGCCACGAAGCACACCGCGCGCTCATGCTCGCCCAGCGCGAAACAGGCGCGCAGCGCCCGGCTGTCCATGGCCAGCCCGCTGACCAGCCCGGCGCCGAAGCCTTGCGCGTGCGCCGTCAGCAGCAGGTTCTGCAAGGCGCAGCCCAGGCTGACCATGCGCTCATGCGGGCGGATATGGTCCTGCCCGTCGCCCCCCTCACGCACCACGGCCAGGGCCAGGAAGGGCGCGCGCGAGGCCTTGCCGCGCGCGCGCCCGCGCTCGTCCTCGCCGGCGTCGGGGTCGCGTTCCAGCAGCGCCTGCTCGAAGGCCTCACCCAGGCGGGCGCGGGCCTGCTCGCCGATGAGCACGAAGCGCCACGGCAGGATCTGCCCATGGTCCGGCGCCGTGGCGGCGGCCTCGAACAACTGCCGGCGCTGCTGCGCGTCGGGGCCGGGCTCGAGCAGATGGCGCGGCCCCGTCTGGGCGCGGCGACGCATGGACTCCAGCAGACTCCCGGGATCGCCGGGGCATGCGCCAGGGGAAGGACTCATGGGGGGATCTCGCAGCGGGACGTGCAGGTTGGGACGGCCAGGTTCCCAGCATAGCGCGCGGCCCCGCCACGCCGTCCGCATGCTGTATGCTTGAACAGTTCTCCGCCACGTCCTTGTCCGCGCCCTCGCCCATGTCCTCCGTCGCCGATTCCGTGGCCTGCTGCGCCGAGCTGTTCGGCCTCGACCAGGAGCAGCGGGCCGCCGTGGCCCACGGAGCGCCCGGGCAAGGCGCCCCTGCGCTGCTGCTGATCGCGGGCGCCGGATCGGGCAAGACGACCACCCTGGCCGCGCGCGTGGCCCGCCTCGTGCTCGACGGCGCCGATGCGCAGCGCATGCTGCTGCTGAGCTTCTCGCGCCGCGCCGCCCAGGACCTGCAGCGCCGCGTGGGCACGGCGCTGCACCGCGCACTGGGCCTGCCGGCCTCGCAGGCGCCGCCGCATCTGCCCTGGGCCGGCACCTTTCATTCCGTGGCCGCGCGCCTGCTGCGCGAATACGCACCGCGCATCGGCCTGGCCAGCGATTTCAGCGTGCTCGATCGCGGCGACGCCGAGGACCTGCTGGGCCTGCAGCGCCAGGCGCTGGGCCTGGGAGACCGCCGCGCGCGCTTCCCGCTCAAGGGCACCTGCCTGGCCATCCACTCGCGCTGCGTGAACAGCGGGGAGGCGCTGGGCGAGGTGCTGCGCGCGCAGTTTCCCTGGTGCGCCCCGCACGAGGCCGAGCTGCGCCTGCTGTTCCAGTCCTACACCGCGGAAAAGCTGCGCCAGCACCTGCTGGATTTCGACGACCTGCTGCTGTGGTGGGCGCAGCTGATGGAAGAGCCCGTGCTGGCCGCCAGCCTGGGCAGCCGCTTCGACCACCTGCTGGTGGACGAGTACCAGGACACCAACCGCCTGCAGGCGCGCATCGTGCGCGCGCTCAAGCCTGACGGCCGGGGCGTCACCGCGGTGGGGGACGACGCGCAGTCCATCTACTCCTTCCGCGCCGCCGAGGTGCGCAACATCCTCGACTTCCCGGCCCAGTACCCCAGCCCGGCGCGCGTGCTGGGGCTGACCCGCAACTACCGCAGCACCCAGCCCATCCTGGACGCCGCCAACGCGCTCATGGCGCAGGCGGCCGAGGGCTATTCCAAGCGCCTGTGGACCGACCGCGCATCGAGCTGGCTGCCCGAGCTGGTGCACGTGGCCGACGAGGCGCAGCAGGCCGCCCACGTGGCCACCGAGGTGCTGCGCCAGCGCGAGCGCGGCATGCGCCTGCGCCAGCAGGCGGTGCTGTTCCGCGCCTCCCAGCACAGTGCCACGCTGGAACTGGAGCTGACGCGGCGCGGCATTCCCTTCGTGAAGTTCGGAGGCCTGCGCTTTCTCGACACGGCGCATGTGAAGGACCTGCTCAGCCTGCTGCGCTGGGCGGGCAACCCGCGCCACCGCCTGGCGGCCTTCCGCGTGGCGCAACTGCTGCCCGGCATCGGCCCGGCGCAGGCGCGCCGCCTGCTCGACGCGCTGCAGGCGGCCGCCGATCCGGCGCAGGCCCTGCGCGAGTTCCAACCCCCCTCGGCGGCGCGCGAGGACTGGGAGGCGCTGCTCGCGCTGTGGCTGCGCCTGCACGCCCAACCCCCGTGGCCGGCGCCGATCGAACTGGCGCGCAGCTGGTACGAGACCCAGCTGCCGCGCCTGCACGACGACGCGCCGGCGCGCGCCGCCGACCTGCGCCAGCTGGCGCACATCGCCGGCTCCTACGGCAACGCGGAGCGCTTTCTCACCGAACTCACGCTGGACCCGCCGGAGCTGGGCAGCGATCTGGCCGGCCCCGCGCATCGCGACGAGGACTACCTGATCCTGTCGACCATGCACTCGGCCAAGGGCCAGGAGTGGAAGGCCGTCTACGTGCTCAACGCGGTGGACGGTTGCATTCCCTCGGACCTGGCCTGCGACGATGCGCGCCAGCTCGACGAGGAGCGACGTTTGCTGTACGTGGCGATGACCCGCGCGCGCGAGCATCTGGAGCTGCTGGTGCCGCAGCGCTTTTTCGTGGGTCAGCAGGCGCGCCACGGCGACGCCCATGTGTACGCGCTGCCCAGCCGTTTTCTCGACGATTCGGTGCGCGCACGCATGCACGAGAAGACCGTGCCCGGGGCGCAGGAGATCGGCGCCCCGGCCGCCCCTGCCGGCCCGACCGAGGCGAGCGCCACGGACCTGGCCTCCCGGGTCGCCGCGCGCTGGGACTGAAGGCAGCCGCGCGGCTTCAGGCGAAAAAGGCCTGGATCGCCTGCTCGGGCATGTGCTGGCCGGTGGCCCGGGCGCGCTCCAGCAGCGACCAGTAGTAGCGATAGGAGGCGCGGTCGTGCAGCCTGCCGGCGTGCTGGATGGGCCCCCACTGATTCCGCTGCGCGGCCAGCAGGATCTGCGCGGCCTGCTCCACCTGGTCGAACTCCGGGCGCATGGCCTCGACGATGGGAGCGATCTGCAGGGGATGGATGCTCCACATGCGCTGGAAGCCGAAGTCGCGCCGCGCGCGCAGCGCATCGGAGCGCACGATCTCCGGGTCGCGCAGCTCGGTGCACACGTTGTGCGCGGCCATGCGCCCGTGGGCCAGCGCGGCCGAGGCGATCTCGGCCTTGGCGCGCACCACCAGCGGATGCTCGAACTGGCCCGGGCTGTGCATGGCCCGGGCATCGATGGCGCCGCGGTGCGCGCTGACCCAGTCCATGATGCCGAAGTCCAGCACCTCGACCTGCGGCAGCGCGGCGATCTCCCACACCCGGCGCAGGGCTCCGTGGGTCTCGATCAGCACGTGCACCGGCAGCGCCGAGCGGCGCCCGCCCTCGCGCGCGGCTTCCTGCACCGCCTCGGCCACCTCGAGCACCTCGTGCTCGCTGGCGACCTTGGGAATGGTGACATAGGCCAGGCGGGAGCCGGCCTCCACCACGATGCGCCGCACCTCCTCGCGCCAGCAGGGGTGGGAGGGGGCGTGGATGCGCACGCCGACCCGCTCGAAACGGTTGGCCGGGGAATTCACCACCTCGGCCACCATGCGTGCCTGCTCGGCCTCCTGCCCGGCCGCGGCGCCGTCCTCGCAATCGGCGGTGAGGTCGAACACCGGGCCCATGGTCGCCTGCAGGGCCAGGGCCTTGTCGAGCAGGCGGCGGCTGCCCGCGTAATGTTCGCAGGCGGCCAGCGCCAGTGGCGGATCGCCCGCGGCGAACAGGGCTTCGCGGGGATGCGGCGCGCCGGCTTGCTCCGGCGCGGGATCGGGCAGGGGCAGGGTCACTTGTTGAGCTCGCGCATCGCGCGCGAGAGTCCGTCCAGGGTCATCGGGAACATGCGTGCGCCGAAGATGCTGCGGATGATCTCGATGGAATGGTGGTATTGCCACAGATTGGGCGGGGTCGGGTTGAGCCACACCGCGTGGCGCCAGGTCTGCAGCAGGCGCTGCAGCCAGGCCGCGCCGGGCTCCTCGTTGGCATATTCGAGCGCGCCGCCGGGCTGCAGGATCTCGTAGGGGCTCATGGTCGCGTCGCCGACCACCACCACCTTGTAGTCCTCGCCGAACTTGTGCATCAGCTCGCGCATGTCCAGGCGCTCGGCGTGGCGCCGCCGGTTGTCCTTCCACACGTGGTCGTAGAGGCAATTGTGGAAATAGAAATGCTCCAGGTGCTTGAACTCGCCGCGCGCGGCCGAGAACAGCTCCTCGCAGATGCGGATGTGCTCGTCCATCGAGCCGCCCACGTCGAGGAACAGCAGCACCTTCACGCGATTGTGGCGCTGCGCGCGCATGCGCAGGTCCAGCCAGCCGGCGTTGCGCGCGGTGCCCAGCACGGTGCCGTCCAGGTCCAGTTCGTCGGCCGCCCCCTCGCGCGCGAAGCGGCGCAGCCGGCGCAGCGCCACCTTGATGTTGCGCGTGCCCAGCTCCACCTGGTCGTCCAGGTTGTCGTACTCGCGGCGCTCCCACACCTTGACGGCGCTGCGGTTGCCGGCCGAGGGGCCGCCCACGCGTAGGCCCTCGGGGTGGTAGCCGCCGTGCCCGAAGGGGCTGCTGCCGCCGGTGCCGATCCAGCGGCTGCCGCCGGCGTGGCGGCCCTTCTGCTCCTCCAGGCGCTTGCGGAATTCCTCCATCAGCCGATCCCAGCCCAGCTTCTCCAGGCGCGCCCTGTCCTCGGGCGAAAGGTGCCTGCGCATCGACGCGCGCAGCCACTCCTCGGGAATGTCCGCCTGCAGCCCCGGCAGGTTCTGCACGCCGCGGAAATACTGGCCGAAGGCGCGGTCGAACTTGTCGTAGTTCGACTCGTCCTTGACCAGCGCGGCGCGCGACAGGGCGTAGAACTCGTCGATGGAATGCCCGATCACCCGCGCCCGCAGCGCCTCCAGCAGCCCCAGGTACTCGCGGGTGGAGACCGCCAGACCGCAGTCACGCAGATGCAGGAAGAAATCGATCAGCATGGCGGGCGGAAGGGGCCGGGGCGCGCGGGCCGCGGGTCATCGATTGTGGCGCGCCATGAAGACCAGACGCTCGAACAGATGCACATCCTGCTCGTTCTTCAGCAGCGCCCCGTGCAGGGGCGGCACCACCACCTTGTGGTCGTCGCTGCGCAGCGCCTCGGGGCCGATGTCCTCGGCCACCAGCAGCTTGAGCCAGTCGATGAGCTCCGAGGTCGAGGGCTTCTTCTTCAGGCCCTGCACCTCGCGCAGGCCGAAGAACACCTCCAGCGCCTCGGTCAGCAGTTCCTTGCGCAGCCCGGGGAAATGCACGTCCACGATGCGCGCCATGGTCTCGCGGTCGGGGAAGCGGATGTAGTGGAAAAAGCAGCGACGCAAAAAGGCGTCGGGCAGTTCCTTCTCGTTGTTCGAGGTGATGAACACCAGAGGCCGCTGGCGTGCCCGCACGGTCTCGCGGGTCTCGTAGCAATGGAATTCCATGCGGTCGAGTTCGCGCAGCAGGTCGTTGGGGAACTCGATGTCGGCCTTGTCGATCTCGTCGATCAGGATCACGCAGGGGCCTTCATGGTCGAAGGCCTGCCACAGCACGCCCTTGACGATGTAGTTGCGGATGTCGTGCACCTTGGCGTCGCCGAGCTGCGAGTCGCGCAGGCGCGACACGGCGTCGTACTCGTACAGGCCCTGCTGCGCCTTGGTCGTGGATTTCACATGCCACTGCAGCAGCGGCAGCCCGAGGGCGCGCGCCACCTCCTCGGCCAGCATGGTCTTGCCGGTCCCCGGCTCGCCCTTGATCAGCAGCGGGCGCTGCAGCGTGATCGCGGCGTTGACGGCGATCTTCAGATCCTCCGTCGCCACGTAGTCGGAACTTCCCTCGAAACGCAAGGCCATGCAGGACTCTCCAGGAATCAGCCAGCCGCCAGGCGCGCACCGAAGGCCAGGAACACCAGGCCGGTGCAGCGATCGAGCGCGCGCGCCACGCGCCGGCTGGACAGCCAGCGCCCGATCGGCGCCGTGGCCGCGATCAACACGGCGAACCAGGCCAGCGAAAGCACCACGTGCACGCAGGCCAGCAGGAACAGGAAGCCCCCGACCCACACGCCGTGGGGCACGAACTGGGGCAGGAAACTCACGTAGAACACCCCGACCTTGGGGTTGAGCAGATTGGTCAGCAGTCCGCGCAGCCAGTCCGAGGCCAGGCCCGGCGCCGCGCCACCCCGCGGCGCCCCCGCCTCGTCGCCGCGCGGCGCCCGCGGCGCGAAGGATCGCCCCGGGCGCAGCAGCAGCCGCAGGCCCAGCCAGGCCAGGTAGGCGGCGCCCAGCAGGCGCAAGGCGTCGTAGGCGCGGGCCGAGGCCGCGAGCAGCGCGGCCAGGCCGGCGGCGGCCAGCAGGCCCCAGGCCAGGCAGCCCATGGCCACCCCCAGCGCCGCCGCCGCGCCGCGCCGGCGCCCCGAGCCGGCCGCGCTGCGCAGCACCACGGCGGTGTCCACCCCCGGCGTGATGGTCAGCACCAGCGCCGCGGCGCTGAAGGCGAGCAGGGAGGAGACAATGGGGTTCATGGCCGGTGGCGGGCTTCGCGCATACGCCCTATTGTGCACGGATCGTGCAGCGCGGGAGCCCCGCCGCGCCGGGCGGGTCGAGGCCTCCGGGGGCCGCGGCTCAGGCCCCCGCGCCGGTCTCGAAGCCTTGCAGCAGGTTGACGGCGTTGACCCCCAGCTCGGCCACCGCGTAGCCGCCCTCGAAAGTGAACAGGGTGGGCAGACCGGCCCGCGCCAGGCGCTCCCCGACCCGCAGATAGTCGTCGCCGCGCAGCGTGAAGCCGCTGATCGGATCCCCGGCGAAGGTGTCCAGGCCCATCGGCACCACCAGGGCCTGCGCGCCAAAATCCCGCGACTCCCGCAGCGCAAGCTCCAGCGCCTCGCTCCAGACCTCGAAGCCGCTGCCCCGTGGCAGCGGCAGGTTGAGGTTGCAGCCCTGCCCGGCACCGGCGCCGCGCTCGTCGGCGAAGCCCAGGAAGTACGGGTACTCCGTGGCCGGGTCTCCATGCAGCGACAGGGTCAGCACGTCGGCACGCTCGTAGAACAGGGTCTGCGTGCCGTTGCCGTGGTGGTAGTCCACGTCCAGCACGGCCACGCGCGCGCAGCCGCCGTCGCGCAGCGCCTGCGCGGCCAGCGCCGCGTTGTTCAGGAAACAATAGCCGCCGAAGTAATCGGGGCCGGCATGGTGCCCGGGCGGACGGGTGAGCGCGAAGGCGCTGCGCGCGCCCGCCAGCAGTTCCCGCGCGGCGGCCAGCGCGCAGGCGGCGCCCGCGCGCGCCGCCTCCCAGGTTCCGGCGGTCAGCGGCGTGCCGGCATCGAAGGCATGCTGGCCCAGGCGAGCCGCGAAATGCTGCGTGGGCGCGTCCATGCGAAAGGCGTGGCGGCGGCCCAGGGGCCACACCGACGGCAGCGCGTCGCGCTGCGCGTTGTCGGGGTCCAGCGCCACCCAGGCCTGCCAGGCCTCCTGCAGGAAGTCGAGGTAGGCGCTCGTGTGCACGCGCAGCAGGGCCTGGCGCAACCCGGGGTCGTCCACGACCGGCTCGAGCAGTTCGCCCAACCGACGCCGGCGCAGTTCGGCCAGCACATGCTCGAGGCGATCGGGCAGCTCGTAGCAGGGCACCATGCGCCCGCGGAACATTTCCTGCCGTCCCGCGTGCGCGGCGTGCAGGGGGTTGTGGAAGATCTTCATGCGCGAGGCCTGGGTGGGAACCCGGCATTATCCGAGGTGGCGGCGCGGGTTCAATGGAAATCCCGGGACGCGGTGGGCAACTCGCCCAGCAGCGGCGTGAGGTCGAACAGGCGCTCGGCCAGCAGGCTGCCCACCGCGCCGTCGCTTTGCCAGCGTCCGGCCACCGCCAGCAGCCGCGCCCGCAGCAACACCTGGCGCTGGCGCTCGCGCAGGCTTTTCCAGCAGATCACCTGCACCACCCCGGTCTCGTCCTCCAGGGACACGAAGGTGGTCCCGCGCGCCGTCTCGGGTTGCTGGCGCAGCGTGACCAGGCCGCAGGCGCGCGCGCGGCTGCCGTCGGGCAGCGCGGCCAGCCGCGCGGCCGGCAGCCAGCGCGGGTGCAGGCGCTCGCGCAACAGCGCCAGCGGGTGCCGGCGCAGGCTCAGGCCGGTGGCGGCGTAGTCGAACACCACGTCCTCCCCCTCCGAGGGCGCGGCCAGGTCCAGCTCCGGCTCGGCGGGCGCCGCGTCGCGCAGCAGCGGCGGCAGCGCGTGCACCGCGGCGGCCTGCCACACCTGCTGGCGCCGGTGTCCGGCCAGGCTGCGCAAGGCGTCGGCGGCGGCCAGCAGGCGCATGTCGCTGCCCGCCAGCGCGGCGCGGCGCGCCAGATCCACCGCGTCGATGAAGGCGCCGTCGGCGCGAGCCGCCTCGATGCGCCGCGCCGCCGCCTGGCCGAAACCGCGCACCAGGCGCAGGCCCAGGCGCACGGCGGGGCCTTCGAGCCGGCTGTCCCAGTTGCCGGCCTGCACGTCGGGCGGCAGCACGCGCACGCCGTGGCGCCTGGCGTCCTGCACCAGTTGGGAGGGAGTGTAGAAACCCATGGGCTGGCTGTTGAGCAGCGCGGCCAGGAACTGCGCCGGATGGTGGCGCTTGATCCAGGCGCTGGCATAGACCAGCAAGGCGAAGGACGCCGCGTGGCTCTCGGGGAATCCGTACTCGGAAAAGCCCTGCACCTGGGCGTAGATCTGCTCGGCGAAGGCCGGGTCGTAGCCCCGCTCGACCATGCCGCCGACCAGGCGATCCCGCCAGACCTGCAGCGATCCCTTGCGGCGCCACGCCGCCATCGCGCGGCGCAGCCCGTCGGCCTGCCCGGCGCTGAACCCGGCCGCCAGCATGCTGATCTGCATCACCTGCTCCTGGAACACCGGCACCCCCAGGGTGCGCTGCAGCGCCTGGCGCAGCGCCGGGCTGGGATAGTGCACCGGCTCCAGGCCCTGGCGCCGCCGCAGGTAGGGATGCACCATGCCGCCCTGGATCGGCCCCGGGCGCACGATCGCCACCTCCACCACCAGGTCGTAGAAACAGCGCGGGCGCAGGCGCGGCAGCATGCCCTGCTGGGCGCGCG
>JAKBBK010000143.1 GCA_021808525.1 Pseudomonadota bacterium | reverse complement strand
GCAGGGTGAAGGCCCGCAGGGTGAAGAAGCGCCCTCCGCGGCGGGCGACGAGGAATTGGCCGAGGCCATGGCAGAGCAGGCCCCGGCGCAGCACCTGCCCACGCACGAGGCCCCGGCCCATGCGAGCTTCGCTTCCGAGGCGTCGGAACCCGTACCGCACGAGCTCGCACAGGCGCCTGTCGCGGCGCCCGTGTACGAGCCGGCTCCCGAGCCGGTCGCGACGGTCGCGATGGCGGCCGAGCTCGCGCCCCAGGCCGCGCAAGCGATGCACGCCGTGCCCGCGGCCGCCGCGGCGAGCGCTTCCGTGGAGCCGGCCGCCCAGGCCGAACTCCCCCTGGCGCCTGTCGCGCAGGCGACCCCGGCGATGGCTCCCGAAGCTCCCGCGGCGCAGCAGCCGGCGGGCGCCACGGCGGCCGAGGCCCTGCCCGTGGAGCAATTGCGCGCGGTCGTGGAGACGGCCGGGCTGCAATGGGTGCAATCGGATCCCGAGCGTGTCGAGCAAGCCCGGCGCAAGGCGCGCCAGGCGCCGGTGCCGCGCCATGCGCCGCGCGAGCGCAAGCCGCGCGCCGCGCAGGACGAGGGTCCGCTGGTGCTGGTCGAGACCCGCAAGGCCCTGCCCCGACTCGATCTGCCCGAGAACGAGCAGCCGGCGCCCTGAGCAGGCCACGGGGGCCCGGCCGAGCCGGGCCCCGGCCGTGGGGCGGCAGGGTAGCTGCGCCGCCCCGGCTCTCAGGCCCCTGGTTGCGCCCGCAGGCCGCTGCGCACGTCGAGGTGGCGCAGGCGCACACCGAGTTCGGCATGCATGCGGGTGTTGTCCAGGCGCCGCGATTCCGACAGGAAGCTGCGGGCCATGGGCGAGAGCTCGCTGCGGGCCAGTTGCTCGCGGCTCAGGCGAGGCGGTGGCGCCTCGCCGAGCAGCGCCGCTGCCAGCTCCAGGTAATCGCCCGCCAGCATGCGGGTGTCGTCGCAGACGTGATAGATGCGTTGCGGCGCCGCGCGCAGCAGGGCGGCCCACAAGGCGCGGGCCAGGTCGTCGGCGTGGATGTGGCTGGTGTACACGTCCTCTTCGCGCCGCAACACGGGAAGCCCACGTCGCAGGCGCTCGCGGGGCGAGCGGGCATGGGCGTCGTAGATACCCGGCACCCGCAGCACCGCCACCCTGGCGCCGGCCCGTCCCAGCGCGCGCCAATGGGCCTCGGCGTCCACGCGGCGCCGCGCGCGGGCCGTTGCCGGGCGCGGCGCACGGGTCTCGGACACCAGCGCGCCCTCGCAGTCGCCATAGACGCCGCTGGTGCTGGCATAGACCACGCGCAACGGGCCACGACGGGGCGCGCCGCCTATCATGGCGCTGCGCAGCACCAGCGCGAGCCTGCGCGAGCGAGGGTCGGTGTCGCCCTGCGCGGGCGGCGGCGCGAGCATCACCACGCGCGGGGCCAGTGCGCGCAGGCGCCACAGCGAATCCGGATCATCGAGGTTGCCGAGCAGGGGAACGATGCCCGCGGCCCGCAACAGGGGCACGCGTTCGGGGCTGGAGCTCAGGGCCAGCACGCGCGCACGTGGGCGCAGCAGCGCGGCCAGGCGCAGCCCGACGTCGCCGCAGCCGACGATGAGTATGCGAGGTTTGCGAAATACAGTGTTCAACATGGGATTCACGAAGTCATGATTCGTACTGTCACCATCCAGCCCGCCGGCCGAAGCTTCGAGGTCGACGATTCCGAAACCGTGCTGGCGGCGGCCATCCGCCAGGGCATCGGCCTGCCCTACGGCTGCCAGGACGGCGCCTGCGGCAGTTGCAAGTGCCGCTGGATCTCGGGCGCCTTCGATCTGGCGCAGCACCAGCTCAAGGCCTTGTCGGAGCAGGAGCGCAACGCCGGCATGGTACTGACCTGCCGCATGCACCCGCGCGAGGACGTGGTGATCGAGTGCGCCGATCTTCCCGCCGCCGACATGTTCCCGGTGCGCAAGATGCCCTGCCGCGTGCAGTCCCTGGAGTTTCCCGCCCCGGACGTGGCCGTGCTGAGGCTGCAGCTCCCGGCCAACGAGGCCTTCCGCTACCACGCCGGGCAGTACCTGCAATTCATCCTGCGCGACGGAAGCCGGCGCAGCTATTCCATGGCCAACGCCCCGGACGGCCAGCCCGCGGTGCAATTGCACATTCGCCACATGCCGGGCGGCAAGTTCACCGACCAGGTCTTCGGCGGGCTCAAGGAGCGCGACATCCTGCGCATGGAAGGCCCCTACGGCAGCTTCTATCTGCGCGAGCAGGGCGAGCGCCCGCTGGTGCTGCTGGCTTCCGGCACGGGGTTGGCCCCGATCAAGGCCATCATCGAACAACTGGAGGCCGACGACGCCACGCGGGAGGCGACCTTGTACTGGGGTGGGCGGCGACGCGCCGACCTGTACCTGATGGATTGGGCCCTGGCGCAGGCCGAGCGCCTGCCGTGGCTTCGCTTCGTGCCGGTGCTCTCGGAGCCCGATGCCGACTGGCAGGGGCGCACCGGATTCGTGCACCGAGCCGTGATGGAAGACCTGCCCGAGCTCTCGGGCCACGAGGTCTACGCCTGCGGCTCTCCCTTGATGGTGGACGCGGCGCGCGCCGACTTCGTCAGCCACTGCGGATTGCCGGAATCCAGCTTCCACGCCGACGCCTTCACCAGCGAGGCCGACAAGGCCGGCCCCGCGGAATGAGGCTGCCTGGGGCCGGGCGCCGCCCGGCCCCAGGCAGCGGTGCCCCCTCTATTCTCCGAGGTAGGCGGCGCGCACGCGCGGGTCGTCGAGCAGGGTGGAGGCCTCGCCGCCCATGGTCATGGTGCCCGAGTCCAGCACGTAGCCGCGCTGCGCCAGCTCCAGCGCCCGCTTGGCGTTCTGCTCCA
>JAKBBK010000142.1 GCA_021808525.1 Pseudomonadota bacterium | reverse complement strand
CAGGCCCAGTTCGATCCGGACAAGCTCGTCGGACTGCACATCGGCCTGAACCAGCTCACCACGGCAGCGGCCGAGTCCAGCGCAGTGCTCGGCGCAGGCGTGATCGACACGCCCAACCAGCAGCTGTTCCTGATGAGCCACGGCCAGGCGACGACTCCCGCGGCATTGGCCGACAGCCTGCTGCTGCGCCGTGCGCACCAGAGCCTGACCCTGGGTTCGGTTGCTCACGTGGTGGCCGCGTCACCACCGGCCATCGGGGGGGCGCTAGTGGGCACCACTCCCGGGCTGCTGCTGGTCGTGGGCTCCCAGTACGGCGCCAATACGCTGGCTGTCACCCGCGAGCTCGACCATGCGCTTGCGAGCCTGGCGCCGGTGTTCAAGCGCGACCGGATCCAGGTCCAGCCCGACGGTCTGCGCCCCGCGTCCTTTATCGACGCGGCCCTGCGCGACGTGCGCAACTCCCTGTCCATCGGCGCGGTATTGATCGTGCTGGTGCTGTACCTGGCGTTGCGCAACTGGCGCACGGCGCTCGTGTCCTTCGCCGCGATTCCCTTGTCGCTGCTTTCGGCCGCGCTTATCCTGGACCACCTCGGCTTCAGCCTGAACACGCTGTCGCTCGGCGGTCTGGCGATCGCCCTGGGCGAGGTGGTCGACGACGCGGTGGTGGGGGTGGAGAACATTCATCGCCGCCTGCGCGAGAACCGCGCGCTGGCGCAGCCACGCCCCGCCTTCGAGGTCTTGTTGCGCGCCACCCTGGAGGTGCGCAAGGCGGTGATCTTCGCCACCTTCGCGGTGGTCGTCGTGTTCCTGCCTATCCTGCGCCTGACGGGAGTAGCGGGGCGCCTGTTCGGACCGCTGGCACTGGCCTACATGTTCGCGATCCTGTCCTCGCTGGCGGTGGCGCTCACGGTGACTCCGGCACTGGCCATGCTGCTGCTCGGCCATCGCGCGCTGGATCCGGCGGACCCCCCGCTGGTTGCGCGAGCCAAGCGGGGTTACAGCCGTCTGCTGGACTCCGTGCACATGCGGACCGGCCCGGTGCTGGCGCTGGTGGGGCTGATCGTGGTCGCCGGCCTGGCCAGCGTGCCCCTAATGCGCACCAGCTTCCTGCCGCGCTTCAACGAAAACGACCTTATCGTGCATTTCCAGACGGCGCCCGGAACCTCGCTGGTCACGACCATGCGCATCGGCGAGCGGGCCGTCGCGATCATGCAGCGCCTGCCCGAAGTGGCCCATGTGGTGATGCACGCCGGCCGCGCGCACCTGTCCAACGGCAACGCCCTGACCAACAAGGCCGAGATCGATGTCGGCCTGTCGGCCAAGGGCAACGCCGACAGCGCAGAGGCCGAGCGCCGCATCCTGGAGTCCGTCCGGGGCGCGCCGGGGGTGCGCTGGTGGGCGAACACTTTCCTGACCGAGCGGATCCACGAGACTCTCTCCGGCGTGACCGCGCCGGTGGTGGTGACGATCCTTGGCCGCCATCTCTCCGCGCTGAACGAGGACGCCCGTCGCGTGGCCGAGGCGCTGCGCCAGGTGCCGGGCTCGGCCGGGGTGCGTGTGCAGGCGCCACCGGGCACCCCGGAGCTCTCCATTGTCCTCGACCGGGGCGCGCTGACACGCTACGGGTTCACCCCGGTGGAGGTGCTCAAGGCCATCCAGACCTGCTACAGCGGAGCCACGGTCGGCCGCGTCTATACGGCCGGGGCCTCCGTGCCCATCGTGGTGGTGCTTGCACCCGCGCTGCGCGCGGATCCGGCGGCCATCGCCGAGGTGCCGCTGGTCAACCGCGAGGGCACGGTGGTTCTGCTGGGTGCGCTGGCGCGGATCCGCGAGCGCTCCGGCCAGTCGCTCATCCTGCACCGCGGGGCCCAGCGCGTTCAACTCGTCACCGCCAATGTCAGCGGCAGTGCAGGCCAGTTCGTGGCGCGGGCCCGCCGCAGGCTGGCGCACCTTTCCCTGGCGTCGGGTGACTACCTGCGCATCGGCGGAACGGCGGCGGCGTCGGGCCAGGCCCGGCTGCAACTGGCGCTGGACTTCGCCTTGGCGCTGGCGGCGATTCTCGGCCTGCTGGTCATCGCGCTGCGCGACGGCCGCACGGTGGCGCTACTGACCGTCAACCTGCCCTTCGCGCTGGTAGGCGGGGTCGCGGCGATCTGGATCGCGCGACTGCCGGTATCGCTGGGCGCCGCGGTCGGCTTCGTGACAGTGTTCGGGATCACCCTGCGCAACGCCATCATGCTCCTGTCGCACTACCGTTCCCTGGTCACCGAGGACGGACTGCCCTGGACTTGGGAGACGGCGCGGCTCGGCGCGATGAACCGCTTGACCCCGATCCTGATGACGGCCTCGGTCACCGCGCTGGGCTTGCTGCCGCTGGCGATCGGCTCCCACCTTCCGGGGCAGGAGATCGAGGGGCCGATGGCCATCGTGATCCTCGGCGGTTTGTTCAGTTCGACCGCGCTTACCCTGCTGGTTCTGCCGGCCCTAGCGCTGCGCTTCGCAAGATTCCAGCCCGCGGAGGCTCACTGCAGCCGATAGGTGGCGTGGCACGCCACGCAGGTCTGCAGCATCCGCCCGAGCAGTTGCTGCGGTTTGCGTACATCGCCGGTGGCGGTGGCGTTTTGCGCGGCGAGCACGAACTCACCGGCCTGCATGTGCAGTTGCGCGCCCAGCGCACGCATGCCAGGGGGCATGTAGCGGGCTTCCTGCTGCGCCTGTTCGCCGTGCATGGACGACATGCCCAGCGCCATCGTCGCGATCTGGGCGGCTTCGTCGTACTTGCCTTCGGCCATTGCCTGCTGGACGTTGGCGATGCCCTGCAGGTGCATGCGCATGGTCGCCAGCACCTCGCGCTTGAGCTGGGGGGGAAAGGCCACGGCCACGCGC
>JAKBBK010000141.1 GCA_021808525.1 Pseudomonadota bacterium | reverse complement strand
CGCCGCCCTTGCCGAGCAGCCCCACGCTGTGGATGCCCTGGCGGCGGGCGGTGTCGGCGGCGAGCAGCAGGTTGCCGGAGTTGCCGGAGGTGGAGATCAGGAACACCAGGTCGCCGCGGCGTCCCAGGCCCTCGAGCTGGCGCGCGACCACCTGCTCGTAGCCGAAGTCGTTGGAGATGCAGGTGGTGGCTGCGGAATCGGCGCCCAGCGCCATGGCGCGCAGGGGGCGGCGGGTGGACACGTAGCGCCCCACCAGCTCGGCGGCCAGGTGCTGGGCGTCGCAGGCGGAGCCGCCGTTGCCCGCGAAGTACAGGGTGCCGCCGTCCTCCAGGGTCCGGGCGGCGCGCTGGGCCAGCGCGTCCAGGCGCGGGCCGAAGTCCTCCAGCAGGGAAAACACCGCGGCATGCTCGCGCAGGACGCTGTCGTACAGGTCGGACATGGTGGATCTCGGTGAATCGGAAAGGCTACGCGGCGTCCCCATGGGCGCCGGATTCGGCCAGCAGCAGTTCGCGGGCGGCGTCCTCGTCGGTGATCAGCACCGTGGGGCGCAGGAACTTGATGGCGCCGCGCAGCGCGGCCGCCTTGTGGATGCCGCCGGAGGCGATGATGCGCTGGGGGACCGAGCGCAGGATGTCGACGTCGGGGTTCATCACGCAGTCGCGCAGCGGGTGCTCGACCAGCTTGCCGTTGGCCCGGAAAAAGTGGAACAGCACTTCGCCCACGGCCCCGGCATCGATCATCTCGCGGCGCAGCTGGTCGGCCACGAAGCCGTCGCGGTAGGCGGTGGCGTCGGGCCGCAGCTCGCCCACGCTCACGAGGATGGCGTCGAGGGTCTTGGTGCGCTCGAAGACTTCGCGCAGGCCGCATTTCTCGATCAGGGTCTGCTTGGTCCGGGCGGAGTCCAGGATGGCCGGCGCGGTCATCAGGTAGCACTCGGCCTGCAGCAGGTCGGAGAAGCGCCAGGCGAACTCGGAGGGGTTGAAGCGCTTGACCTTGGTGATCCCGCCGAGCAGGGAGACGATGGACAGGTTGGAGACCGACAGCTCGGGGATGTACTGCAGGGATTCGAGCAGGGTCCTGCCCCAGCCCACCCCGAGGCGCATGCTGGGCTTGAGGAATTCGGCCATGAACTGCCCGGTGGCCGCGCTGACCACCAGCGTGGCGTCGGCGCGGGCGTCGGACAGCGGCGCCACGACGGCTTCGCGCAGGCCGAAGGCGACTTCGAGCTCGCGTTCGAGGGCGATGCATTCGGGGACCCCGCCGCCGACCTGGAAGCGCACCTCGTTGCGCTGGCGGGCGTCGGACAGCAGGCGCGTGACCGTGACGCGGCCGATGCCCAGGCATTGCGCGATCTCGTTCTGGGTCATCTCCTCGATGTAGTACATCCAGGCCGCCCGCAGACGCAGCCGGGCCGCCCGATCGACGGAGGAGAGGGAGCCTTGCTGGGGAGTCTGGCGCCCCGCGGGCGCCTCGCTGGAAGCAAGCTTGGTCATGGTCGGTGGAGTGTACTGACGAACAGCGGCCGGACCGCCGCGCCGAAGGGGAACTTCAGCCCGGCAACGTAGCGGCTTGGGTCTAAAATGACATCGGTACGTTCACTGGGTTTTCCTTGGCTCTGACACGCATGACCTCCCAACACAGCCGGCGCAAACCCATGTTCGGCAGGGCTTCGGAACTGTTGATCAAGGATGGCATCCGGCAGGCGCGCTACACCGCGCGCAGCGCTGCGCGGCAGCTCGGCGAGACGCTGAAGGCGGCCGAACCCCTCGTTCCCCTGGGCCCGGCCAGCGTGCCGCTGGAGCACGCGGCGCGGGCCTTCGCGGGCCTGCTGCGCGTGGTGGACCATGCGGCGGCGGACGTGCTGTTCATCCACGAGCCCCGGCTGCCCCTGCGTTCGTCGGCATCGTACCTGGAGCAGGATTCGGCCGGCGCGCCCAGTGAATTCGTGACGGATCACTACTGGCGCTACAAGGAGTGGCTGCGGGGCCGATGCATGGAGGCCGCCTTCGTGCACGAGCTGCGCCTGGAGCGCGCCTGGTCCCGGATCGCCCGCGCGCAGCGCGGCGGGGGTGCGCTGGCGGCGCAGGTGATGATCGCCCAGGCGCTGGCGGAGGCCGGGATCATCAGCTGGGACACCCTGCCCCAGCCGCTGGACACCCGGCGCATGAACCGGGCCTCGGCCCTGGCGGTGGTGCTGAGCGGCGAGATCGTGGCCCGGCAGCCCGCGGGGGATGCCAGGGCCATGGCGCTGGCCGCGCTGGAATGCGCGGATGAGATCGTCGAGTCCACGCAAGGCCTGTGGGACTCGGCCTGGGGCAGCGACAGCGAGCTCCATGGCTGGTGGGAAATGGCCTGCCGCTACGCCTGAGCGCCTACCGTGGTTCGATGGCTGGCTGGCTGGTCGCTGGCTGGTCGCTGGCTGGCTGGTCGCTGGCTGGCTAGAGGCCGGCTGGCCCGGGGCCGCGGAGCGCCCCTCGGTGGCCCTGCACCAGGGGCAGGAGTTCGTGCATGTCCTGGATGCAGCCCAGGGCCCCGGCGTCGAGCAGGGCCTGGGCATGGCCTTCCTGGATGTGGCTGCCGCCGACGAAACCGATGACCTCGATGCCGGCGGCGCGCGCGGCGCGCACTCCGGTGAGGCTGTCCTCGATCACCAGGCAGGCGCTGGCGGGCACCTGCAGTCGCGCGGCCGCGTGGAGATAGGCGTCGGGCGCGGGCTTGGGGGCGCCGACATGCGGGGCGCTGTAGACATGCTCGCCCACCAGGGGCTCCAGCCCGCTGCGTTCCACGCAGCGCCGCAGTCGGGGTGGCTCGCTGTTGGAGACCACGGCCAGGGGCAGCGCCAGCTGGCGGTAGACCTCGGCGGTGCCGGGCATGACGGGCGCGCGCTCGGCCACCTCGGCGTCGATCGCGAC
>JAKBBK010000067.1 GCA_021808525.1 Pseudomonadota bacterium | reverse complement strand
CGTGCCCGGCGTGGATGCCCACCAGCGACAGCGCGCCGAAGGTCATCAACTCGCCCTGCGGGATGAAAATCACCCGCGTCACCGCGAACACCAGCACCAGGGCCAGCGCGAGCAGCGCGTAGATGGCGCCCAGCGTCAGTCCGCTCTGGCCGAGGTAGATGGCGATGCCGAGGTCCATGGTGCGATCAGGCGTGGCGGTTCAGGCTGGGCGCTGGCGGCAGCGCAGGCCTCAATGCATCATCTTCCAGGTACCGTTCTCGATGCGCGTGAGCGCCACGGCACGGTCGTCGAGGCCGTTGTGGTCGGTCGGGCTCATGGAGTAGATGCCGTCGGCGCCGGGGATGTCCTTCAAGCCTTCGAGGGCGTTGCGCAGGGCCGCGCGGAAGGCCGTCGTGTCCTCGGGCTTGGCCTGCTTGAGCGCCACGGGAAGGGCATGCTCCAGCAGGGTGATCGCATCCCAGGCGTTGGCGCTGAACTGCGACAGGGAGTTCTTCCCGTAGGCCGCCTGGTAGGCGGTGGCGAACTTCATGGCCGAGGCCTTGATGGGGCTGTTCGCCGGCAGCTGCTCGGCCACCACGCCCGGCGAGACCGGCACGATGGTGCCGTTGCAGTCGGCGCCGCACACGCGCAGGAAGTCGGGGTTGGCCACGCCGTGGGTCTGGTAGATCTGGCCCGCGTAGCCCACCTTCTTGAGTTCACGCTGGGGCAGCGCGGCCGGGGTGCCGGAGGCGGCGATCAGCACGGCCTGGGGCTTGGCCGCCAGGATGTGCAGGATCTGCCCGGTCACCGAGGTGGCGGTGCGATTGAAGCGCTCGCTGGCGACGACCTGGATGCCGGCGGCCTTGGCGTCCTTGGAGAAGTTGTTCCACCAGTCCTCGCCGTAGGCGTCGTCGAAACCGATGAAGGCCACGCTGTGCACCTTGTCGGCGACCAGGTTCTTGACGATGGCGCGCGCCATCAACCCCGTGGTCTGCGGGGTGTTGAAGGCCCACACCCGCGGACCCGTGACCGGGTACACGATGGGACGGCCCGCCGCCAGCGAGATGTTCGGGGTCTTGCTGGAGCCGATGACGTCGAGCATGGCCATCGAGTTCGGGGTGATCGACGAGCCGATCACCAGGTCGACCTTGTCGCTGTCGATCAGCTCCTTGGTCGCCTTCACCGCGGTGGTCGGATCCGAGGCGTCATCCTTGAAGATGTACTCGATCTTCTGGCCGTCGATCTGCTTGGGAAACAGCTCGACGGTCTTTTTCTCCGGAATGCCCAGCGACGCGGCCGGGCCGGTCTGGGACAGCACCACGCCGACCTTGACGTCGGCACGGGCGGTGGCGGCGCAGGCCATGGCCACGGCGGCGGCAAGCACGAGATGAACGGTTTTCATGAATGGTCTCCTCCAGGGTGAATACCCCGCCGCGCCCTGGCGCGGCGGGACGACTGAGTTCACGCCGCCCTCGCGGGAGGCGCGCCGCCCGGGCCGGGCGGTGGCATCACGATGGCTCGCGCGCCAGGCGCAGGGCCTGGCGCAGCACCCCCAGGTCGCCGACGTGATTGGCCAGCAGCAGCACCAGGCGCGCATCGAGCAGCGCGGACGCGGGCGCGTCCAGGCCTTCATGCGCCGCGAGCAACTCGGCGTAGAAGGAATCCGCCGCCACATGCTCGTAGGGGCTGGGCGAGGCGGGGTCGTGGAAATGGGCTTGCAGCACGAGTTCCATGGGTCAAGGCGAGGCAAACGGAAGCAATGGGATTCTGCTCGATGCGTCTCGAAACGATTCGGAGAATAGCGGGGCGAGGTGCATCCTGCGATCCGGGGCGCTGCGAGCCGGGCTCAATGCCCGGTGGCGCGGGCCAGCGCGGCGCGCACCGAGGGCGCGTCGACGCGCCTCCAGCGTGCCGCCACATGCTGGTCGGGGCGAATCAGGTAGGCGGTGCCCTCGCGCGCATCGCAGCGCTCGGCGGCCAGGTGCTGCACGTCGTGCAGCACCTGCACGCCCTCCAGGCGTCCCGGCTGCTCCGTCAGCACGAGCAGGCGTGGCGCGAGGGGCCCCTCGCCCAGTTCGCGCAGGGCCTGCACCGTCTCGCGCAGGCTCTCGGCGCGGTCGGTGAACAGCAGCAGCGTGAAGTCCCCGCCGGTATGGCGCAGCAGCCAGTCGCCCTGGCCCTCGAGTTCCACCGGGGCATCGGCCAGCGGCGAACCCGGGCGCAGCACGCAGTCGAAGACCTGCGCGTCGGGGGTGTTCAGGGCCGAATCCCACAGGTGCGTGGGAGTGGACAGGCGTCCGGAGTTCACCAGCGCGCGCGCGAAGGGATGATGCACCGCCAGTTGCAGCGTGGCTTCCCGGTAGCGCCTCGCGGTGTCGGTCTTGGGCGTGATGAAGTCGGTGGCACGGGTCGAGTGGCCGATGTTGTCGTCGGCCGCGGCCGCGCGCTCGAGGTCGTAGCTGTCGAGCAGGGACTCGGGCGCCAGCCCGCGCTGCACCAGTGCCAGCTTCCAGGCCAGGTTGTCCACGTCCTGCAGTCCGGAGTTGGCGCCCCTCGCGCCGAAAGGCGAGACCTGGTGCGCCGCATCGCCGGCGAACAGCACGCGCCCGCTGCGAAAACTGCGCATGCGCCGGCATTGGAAGGTATACACGCTGACCCACTCGAGATCGAAGTGCACCTGCTGGTAGCCCTGATGGTCGAGCATCGCGCGGATGCGGGGAATCACGCGCTCGGGCTGACGTTCCAGCTCCGGGTCGGCGCCGGCGCCCAGCTGGAAATCGATGCGCCAGACTTCGTCGGCCTGCCGATGCAGCAGCACCGACTGCCCGGGGTGGAAAGGCGGGTCGAACCAGAACCAGCGCTCGGCGGGAAACTGCGCGTGCATGGACACGTCGGCGATGAGAAAGCGGTCGTTGAACACCTTGCCCTCGGCGTCCAGGCCCAGCATCCTGCGCACCGGGCTGCGCGCGCCGTCGGCGGCGATCACCCAGTCGGCCTCCAGGGTGTACTCGCCCTGCGGTCCGGCCACGCGCAGGCGCACGCCGTCGGCCAGCGGCTCGATGCCCTCCACGCGGTTTTTCCAGCACAGCGCGATGCCCGGCAGTTGTTGCGCGCGGTCCACCAGGTACTGCTCGAGGTAGTACTGCTGCAGGTTGACCATGCCGGGCATCGCGTGCCCGGGCTCGGGCAGGAGCTGGAAACTGTAGACCTCGCGATCGCGGTGGAATACGCGCCCGGTGTTCCAGGTCACGCCCTTGTGCAGCACCGCCTCGCCGGCACCCAGGCGTTCGAGCACCTCCAGGCTGCGCTTGGCGTAGCACAGGCCGCGCGAGCCCACGCTGACGGTGTCGTCGTCATCCAGCAGCACCACGCTCAGGCCATGCTGCGCGCAGTCGATGGCGGCGGCCAGGCCGATGGGGCCCGCACCGACGATGACCAGGGGATGGCGCGCGCCCGGCGCCTGCCGGGGCGCGACGCGGGGGGCGAAACGGGGGTGCACGTAACCGAGGGCCATGGAGCTGCTGCGCGGACTCCGGCCCGAGCCTGGCGGCACCCGGGGGTCGCGCCGATGGACAAAAGCCGAAGAATGCCTTGAAATGAATTTGTTGAATGGAGCTTAGTCATTTACTAATGAATCAGCATAGGTATAAACCCGGCTCGGAGCCGGCAGCATCCAGCCCGAAGCCCGCCGCGAGCGAGGCTCCGGCTTCGGAGTCCGTGGACCCCGGCCTCGGCGGCCCCGGCCCGACCCGCGCGTGGGGGCAGTCGCGAGGCATCCAGAGCATCGAGGTCGGCGGGCGCCTGCTGCGCGCCCTCGCCGACCATGGCCGCGCCCTGCCCCTGAAGGAGCTGGCCCAGGCGGCCGACATGGCCCCCGGCAAGGCGCATCCCTACCTGGTGAGCTTCGGCAAGCTCGGGCTCATCGACCAGGATTCCACCGGACGCTACGGCCTGGGCCCGCTGGCCATGGAACTGGGCCTGATCAGCCTGCAGCAATACGACCCGGTACGCCTGGCCGAGCCCTTGCTGGTGGAACTGGCACAGGCCACGGGCCAGAGCGCGGCCATCGCGCTGTGGGGCAATCACGGCCC
The DNA here is from genome assembly GCA_021808525.1 of Pseudomonadota bacterium. GTDB lineage: Bacteria > Pseudomonadota > Gammaproteobacteria > Burkholderiales > Burkholderiaceae_C > Thiomonas_A. The sequence continues at coordinate 11,219 of JAKBBK010000067.1, read as the reverse complement.
GACCATCGTGCGCATCGAGGAGGCTCCCAGCGCGGTGCATGTGCGCATGCGTCCCGGCACCGTCACCAGCCTGCGGGACACGGCCACCGGCAAGGCGTTCGCCGCCTTCCACGCCCGCGAGCGGGTGCGCGAGGTGACCGGCCAGACCTCGCCGGACCCGGAGTTCGAGGCCGAACTGGCCCGTGTGCGCGCCGATGGCGTGAGCCTCAGCGTGGATGGCCTGCTGCGCGGCATCAGCGCCATGTCGGCGCCGGTGTTCGACCAGCGCGGCCACATGGTGCTGGCCCTGACCCTCATCGGCCCCACCCCGGTATTCGACGCAGACCCGACGGGGGCCCTGGCACAGACCCTGCGCTCCTACGCGCAGGTGCTGTCCAGGCGCCTGGGCGCGGCGCCCGGCGCAGCGGCCGGCCCCTGGGGCGCCGCCTGAGACCCGCCACGGCGCGGTGGCGCGAAGACGCGGCGCCGCGCGCCCGCGCACAATGCGAGCCTGGAGCCCCCATCGTCGAATCCATGCACGCCACCCGCCCCTCTCTCCGATCCCGGCCTCCGGCACCGCGCCTGCTGCTGCTGGCCCATGGGTCCCGACGCCCCCAGTGGGCACAGCCCTTCGAGGCGGTACTGGCCACGCTGCGCGGCATGTGCCCCGGCATGGACGTGAGCCTGTGCTTTCTCGAGTCCATGCAGCCTTCGCTGGGCCAGGCGCTGGAGCAGGCGGCGCGGGAAGGCTGCGAGCAACTGCGCCTGGTGCCCCTGTTCCTGGGCACCGGCGCCCACCTGGAGCGCGACGTCGCCGAGGAAGTGCGGCGCGTGCGCGAGCTGCACCCCGGCATGCGGGTGGAACTCCTCCCCGCGGCGGGGGACAGCGAACTGGTGACCCAGGCACTGGCGCGCCACGCGCTGCAAGGCCTGGACGCCGCGGCGGGCACGCCGCGAGCGCCGGACTGAAAGCGCCACGCCGATCCGCCTGGAATCCGGAGCGCGACCATGCCCCCCTTGCCAAGCCCCGACACGGCCCACGAAGGCCTCGATCCGCGCAGCGCGGTGCTGCCCTGGCTGCATGCGCTCAGCCGCGGGCCGCGCGGCAGTCGCGATCTGGACATGGGCCAGGCCCGCACCTTGATGCACTGGCTGCTGCAGGGAGAGCTCAGCGATGCCCAGGCGGGTGCCGCGCTGGTGGCGCTGCGCATGAAATCGGAGAGCCCCGCCGAACTCGAGGGTTTCACCCGCGCGGTGCTGGACGTGGTGCCGCCGCTGTCGACCACGCGCGCCACGGTCTGCCTGAGCAGCCTCAACGGCACGCGACGCCTGCCCAACCAGGTTGCGCTGCTGGCCGCGCTGCTGCAACGCCGGGGCATGCCGGTGCTGGTGCTCGGGGCCGAGCAGCCGGATGGTCGCGCGCACACCCTGCCCCTGTGGCAGGGCCTGGGGCTGCCGGTGGCCGGGGAGCGCGACCAGGCCGGCCAGGCCCTGGAGCGTGGCGAGGCCGTCTACCTGGACCTGGAAGGACTCAGCCCCGAACTGCGGCGGGTGCTGCGCTGGCGCGAGGAGCTGGGCGTGCGCAACAGTGCCCATGCCGTGGCCAAGCTGCTGGCGCCGGTGCGCGGCCCCAGCCTGCTGCTGGCCAGCTATACGCACGCGGACTATGCGCCGCGCATGACCCATGTGCTGGGCAGCCTGCGCCAGCCGGCGCTGATCTCCCGAGGCTGCGAGGGGGAGGTGCCGGCCCACCCGGAACGCGGCGCCCAATGGCTGCGGGTGGACGCGCAGGGTTGCGTGCATGCCGAGGCCGATGAGCCGGCGCCCACGGACGACGTCGCCGCCGTGCGTGCACGGGCCGCGGCGCAGGACGGCGCCCGAACCCTGGCGTGGACCCGCGACGTGCTGGACGGGCGCGAGGCTCTGCCCAGGGCCCTGCAGGGGCAGTTGCAGCGCATCGAGGACCTTTTCGCGCAATTGCCGCCGCGCCGAGACTTCGACGGGATGCCTCCGGCTTGATCTCGGACACGAGGCACGCGCGTCGGCCTGTCGCGGCGGGCCCGTGCCGGGGCAAAATGGCGCCAGCTGGGGAGATGCGGGCGATGGCGCTGGATCTGGTGTTCTGGATGGGGCTCAACGGCGCGCCGCCGGGCGAGGCGCCACGGGTGTACGCGCTGGAACGCCGCCTGCATCCGCTGATGATCGGCATCGCGCTGCTGGCGGTGCCCTCCTTCTACCTCGAGGAACTGCAGCCGGGCCACCCGCTGCGCTCGCTGGGCGTGGTGATGGACGCCTTGATCTTCGGCGCCTTCGCGCTGGAGACCATGGCCATGCTGATGCTCAGCCGTCAGCGCCTGCGCTACCTGCTGTACAACTGGCTGAACCTGTTCATCGTGGCGGCCTCGGGCCTGGCGCTGGCGGGCCTGGACAGCGAATGGATCCCCCTGGTGCGCCTGGCCCGTGCCGCCTTCGTGGGCCTGGTGTTCGCGCGCATGCTCGGCGGGCTGCGCCGCATGGTCGCGGCGAATGCCGTGGCCTACGCCTTCGCCCTGGGAACCGGTGCCGTGCTGCTGGCGGGACTGGGCTTTTACTGGCTGGAACCCAGCGCGCACACCTTCGACGACGGACTGTGGCTGGCCTTCACCACGGCGGCCACCATCGGCTACGGCGACATCGTGCCCACGACCACGGCCTCGCGTCTGCTGGCGGTGCTGGTGGTGGTGATCGGCTACGCCGTGTTCTCGCTGGTCACCGCCTCGGTGGCGGCCTTCCTGATCGGCGAAGGCGAGCGACGCCTGCAGCACGAGATCTACCGCGACATGAAGGCCCTGCGCGGCGAACTGGGGGAACTGCGCGGGCAGCTCGCCTCGCTGCAATCCATGGCGGGCGTGGCCAGGCGTGACGAGCCTGGAATCGAGCCCGACGGCCTGACCCTGCCCTCGGCCCACCCCGCGGCGGCCACGCAGCTGGCGCATCGGGCGCCGCGCCCCCCAAAGCGCCGCAGCCCGCGCTGAGGGACGTGCGTCTCGGCACGCGCCGCGCGCTGCTTGCCCAGCCCTAGAACTTCCAGCGCTCGGCCAGCTTGGCCGGACGCAGCGTGTCGTATTCCTCGAAGGGCTGGTGGATCCATGGGCTGGACGGCAGCATTTCCACGTAATAGTCCGGCAGCACCGTGGAGATGCCTTTCACCCAGATCACCGCGGTTCGCAGCTCGCTGATGTTCAGCGGCCCGGCGCGCAGGCGGTCCGCCACGGCGCGCAGGGTCTCGCCCGAATCCGCCAGGTCATCCACCAGCAGCACACGCCCGCTGAGCTCGCCGCGGGGCATGGTGATGTAGTGGGCGATTTCCACGCGCGAGCGCTCGGCATTGGCGCCCGAGCCGTAGGAGCTCGTGGACATGATGGCCAGCGGGCGATCGAACACGCGCGAGAGCACGTCGCCGGGGCGCGTGCCGCCGCGCGCCAGGCACAGGATCTGGTCGAACTCCCAGCCGGACTTGTAGATCTTCAGCGCGAGCTTCTCGATCAGGGCGTGGTACTCGTCCCACGACACGTACATGTTCTTGCCGTCTTCGCTGAGCATGGCCTCTTGCCTCTTGCGCCGTGGCACGGCGCGGAACAATGGATGGGTAAGCCGCCGGTTCAGGCGCCGAAGGGATGCTGCAGGACGATGGTGTGGTCCCGGTCGGGGCCGGTGGACACCATCGCGATGGGCGTTTCGCTGAGCTCGGCCACGCGTTCCAGGTAGGAGCGCGCGCGCGCGGGCAACTGCTCCCAGCGGGTCAGTCCGGCGGTGGTCTCGCTCCAGCCGGGCATGCTCTCGTAGCGAGGCTCGCAACGCGCGATGTCGTCGGCGTCCAGCGGCAGGATGTCGACGTCCCGCCCGTCCAGGCGATAGCCGGTGCACAGCAGGATCTCGGGCAGCCCGTCCAGCACGTCCAGCTTGGTGATGCACTGCCCGGTGGTCGAGTTCAGGATGTTGGCACGCTTGAGCGCGGCGGTATCGATCCAGCCGCAGCGGCGCGGGCGCCCGGTGACGGTGCCGCGCTCCTGGCCCACCGTGTGCAGGTGATGGCCCACGCTGCCCGGCTGGTCGATGGGCAGCTCGGAAGGAAAGGGCCCGCTGCCCACGCGGGTGGTGTAGGCCTTGGTGATGCCCAGCACGTAGTCGATCTCCCCGGGACCCACGCCCGAGCCGGCGGCGGCGTTGCCCGCCACGCAATTGCTGGAGGTGACGAAGGGGTAGGTGCCGTGGTCCACGTCGAGCAGCGTGCCTTGCGCGCCCTCGAACAGCAGGCGGTCGCCGCGCTGGCGGCTCAGGTGCACGTGGTAGCCCACGTCGGCGAGCATGGGGCCGATCGGCTCGGCCAGCTCCAGCAGGCGCTCGTAGGTGGCGTCGAAGTCCACCGCGGGGGCGTGCAGGAATTCCCGCAGGGTGAAATTGTGCCAGTCCAGCGCCTCGCGCAGCTTGTCGGCCAGGCGTCGGGGATGCTTCAGGTCCTGCGCGCGCACGGCGCGGCGAGCCACCTTGTCCTCGTAGGCCGGGCCGATGCCCTTGCCGGTGGTGCCGATCTTGCCCACTCCGCGGGATTCGCGGCTGGCTTCGCGCGCGAGGTCCAGCGCCACGTGCGAGGGCAGCACCAGCGGGCAGGATTCGCTGATGCGCAGGCGCGAGCGCAGTTGCACGCCGGCCGCCTCGAGGCGGGCGATCTCCTTCATCAGGTGCTCGGGGTCGAGCACCACGCCGTTGCCGATGTAGCACTGGACGTCGGGGCGCATGGCGCCCGAGGGGATCAGCTGCAGGGCCGTCTTGTGACCGTTGATCACCAGCGTATGCCCGGCATTGTGGCCGCCCTGGAAGCGAACCACGCCCTGTGCCTGGTCGGTCAACCAGTCGACGACCTTGCCCTTGCCTTCGTCGCCCCACTGGTTGCCCACGACGACCACGTTACGTCCTGTGCTCACGACACTTGTGCCTTTTTGAAAAGAAAAATGGGAAACGGATCGCGCTGCGCCGTGCGCTTCAGGCCGAGCCGGACGGCGTGCAGGCGCGCACCGTCCACCCGGCCTCGGCACGCACGAGCTCGCGGTCCAGGCGGAAGCTCTCCCCCTCGAACACGGCCCGCGCCGGCAGCTCGATGACCACATCGCCGGCCTCGCGCAGAGCCTGCACGGCCTGCGCATAGCCGGGTTCGTCGGACCATTGCGCGCGCACCGCCGCGCGTGGCGCCGGCGCGTGCATGCCACGCACCAGCTCGCGCAGATCCATGGAAAAACCGGTGGCCGGGCGCAGGCGCCCGAAACTGGCTCCGATCTCGTCGTAGCGCCCGCCGCGCGCCAGCGCGTCCGGACGGTCCGGCGCGTACAGGCCGAAAATGACCCCACTGTGGTAGTGGTAGCCGCGCAAGTCGGCCAGATCCACCTGCACGTCGCAGCCTGCCTGAGCGTGCAGGCGGGCCAGGCGTTCCAGGTCGTCCAGGGCCTGGCGCACGGGCTCGCGGGGCGGCAGCACGCGTCGAGCCTCGTCCAGCACGGAGGCGTCGCCGAACAGTTCCGTGAGGGCCAGGATGGGCTCGCGCTGAGCCTGGGGCAGTGCGGCCGTGAGTTCGCGCAGGCGCGGCACGTCCTTGCGCGCGAGGGCCTCGAGCATGGCCGACAGGCGCAGCGGCCCCGCCACCAGCCCGCCCAGCACCCCGCGCACCAGGCGCACGTCCGACAGTCCCAGCGCCAGATTCTCGAAACCGGCCAGGCGCAGGCTGTGCAGCGCCAGGCGTTGCACCTCCAGGTCGGCCTCGAGCCCTGCATGGCCGTACAGTTCCACCCCGAACTGCAGCGGCTGGCGCGTGGCGTACACGCCCTGCGCGTGGGTATGCACGATGCTGTCGCAATAGCACAGGCGCACCAGACCCTCGCGGTTGAGCAGGTGCGCGTCGATGCGCGCGGCCTGCGGCGTCATGTCGGCGCGAAGACCCAGCGTCCGCCCGGAGGCCTGGTCCACCAGCTTGAAGGTCTGCTGCTCCAGGTCCTGGCCGGTGCCGGACAGCAGGGAGTCCACGTATTCGAGCAGCGGCGGGATCACCAGCTCGTAGCCGTGGCTGGCGGCATGGTCGAGCAGGGTGCGGCGCAGCTGCTCGATGGCCGCGGCCTCGCGGGGCAGCACGTCGGAGAAGCGCTCGGGGAGCAGCCAGGCAGTCATGCGGGGCAAGGGAAACCAGGATGTTCGAAAAAACCAGCCCGCATTCTAGGGCTTGGGGGCCGGCCGGGGCCACGGGCGCAAGCCCGTGGCGTTTCAGCGCTTGGGCACGCCACTCGGCGCGGGCTTGCCGCCCGGGCTGCGCATGAAGCGGAAAAAGTCGCTCGACGGGTCGAGCACCATCACGTCGCTGCGGCTGTGGAAGCTCGCGCGGTAGGCCTCCAGGCTGCGATAGAAGGCGGCGAACTCGGGGTCCTTTCCGAAGGAGGCCGCATAGATGCGCGCCGCCTGCGCGTCGCCTTCGCCCTTGAGGGTCTGCGCCTTGCGGTAAGCCTGCGCCAGCAGCACTTCGCGCTGCCTGTCGGCCTCGGCGCGGATCTTGTCAGCCTGGGCCTGGCCCTGCGCGCGCGTCTGGTCGGCCTCCAGCTTGCGCGCGGCAGCCATGCGACGGTACACGGCGTCGGTCACGTCGGCCGTGTAGTCCAGTTCGGTGAGCCCGGTGTCGACCACCTCGATTCCGCTGGCGCGCAGGGTCTTGGCCAGCTGGGCGGCGAGCCTGGATTCCAGTTTTCCGTCCTGCTGCGCCAGCACCTCGTGCAACTCCAGCGCCGCCAGGTCGGAGCCCAGCTGCGAGCGCAGCGCGGCGCCTATGCGGTCATCCGCCGCGGATTCGCCCGCGCCGAAGCTGCGCAGGTAGGCCTGGGGGTCCTGGACGCGCCACTTGACGAACCAGCTGGCCACCAGGTCGTCCTTGCCGCGCGTGGCGAAGGCGTCGGGCTGCACGCTGCGCAGGGTGCGCAGGCGGCGATCCAGCAACACCACGGTCTCGATCGGCGCCGGCCACTTGAAATACAGCCCCGGCTCGCGTTGCACCCGTTCCAGGCGGCCCATCGCGTAGACCGCGCCGAACTGGCCACGGTTGACGACGAACAGGCTCGAACTGGCGGCCACCAGCGCGAGCACGACGGCAAGAACGGCAAGGGCGAAACGGTTCATCGACAGCTGCCTGGGTTCGAGGTGCGCAGGATATTCAGCGGGAGTCGCGCTCGCGCAGCGAATCACGTCCCCCGCGCGCGGGGGACGCCGTGGAGGCGGCCGAGGCCGGCCGCGAGGCGGACGCGGCCGGCGCCGCGGAGGCCGGAGCCTGCGGCAGCGAGGCCGCCGTGCCGGGCAGCTGCAGCGTCCCCGCCTGGCCGGTCAGCGCGGCGGCCGAGGGCACCGCGCCGCCGGCAGCGGACTCCTCGCGCAGCAGCTTGTCCAGCGGCAGGTACAGAAGGTTGTTGGCGCCCTTGGAGCTGACCAGCACCTTGGTCACGCTGGTGAGGATCTGCTGCATGGTCTGCAAGTACATGGATTCGCGCACCACCTGCGGAGCCTTGCGGTATTCGTCGTAGACCAGGTTGAACCGCGAGGCGTCGCCCTGCGCCTGGGCCACCACGCTGGACTTGTAGCCTTCGGCCTGCTGCACCAGCGTGGTCGCGGTGCCCCGCGCGCGCGGCAGCACCTCCTGGGCATAGGCCTGTGCCTGCGCGCGCAGGCGCTGCGCGTCCTGCACCGCCTTGGCGGCGTCCTCGTAGGCCGGACGCACCGGCTCGGGCACGGACACGCGCTGGATGCTCAGGTCGGTCACCCGCACGCCGCTGTGCCAGCGGTCGAGCAGCTTCTGCACCCGGGCCTGCGCGTCCCGGGCCATGGCCGAGCGGTCACCGTGCATCACCTGCTGCAGGGTCATGCCACCGATGACCCCGCGGATCGCTTCCCGCGCCGCCTGCGACACCGCGGCCTCCGGATCGCGATCGCCGTAGACGAAGTCCAGCGCATGGCCCACGCGCCATTGCACGCTCAGGCGCAGGTCCACGATGTCGCCATCGGAGCTCAGCATCGAGGATCGGGGCGCGCCGCTGAGGGTGCTCACCGAGGAATCGCCCACGGGCTGGGTGTGCAGGGTGTCGGCGTCGACCACGACGGCGTTGCCGAAGGGCGCCGGGTAGTGCCAGTTGAGCCCTGCCTGGTCCACCGAGGAAACGGCGCCCAGGCGGGTGATCACCGCCACCTGCCCCTGCTGGACCACGAAAAAGCCCGAGGCCAGCCAGCCCAGGGCCAGCACCACCACCAGCACCGCGAGGGCGCGCCCCAGGGTGCGCGGCGAGGCCGGCAAGCCGCCGGGACGACGCGGCGGGCGCAGCCCGCCTCCACCGCCTCCGCGTCGGCGCCCGAACAGGCCGTTGAGCTTGCGGTTGAAATCGCGCCAGAGTTCGTCCAGGTCGGGCGGGCGCCCGGGGCCCTGGCCACGCGGATTGCGCCGGTCGCCTTCCGGGGGCATGCCGCCGCGGCCGTCGCCACCACCAGGGCCGCCGCGGGAACCACGGCCCCAATCCGGGTCGCCTTCTCCCGCTTGCAACGGGCGCGTGCCCAGCGGGCCGCGCTGCGGAATACGGAACGGAACGAGTCGCATCGGGAACGAGGGGAATGTCAGACGGGATGCACGGAGTCGCCCTGCCGGCCCGCGGCTTCGGCCGATCCATCGGGGGCAGCCGCCTCGGCCAGGGCCTCGGCGCGGGTTTCGGCTTCGACCTCGGCTTGAAGCAGCCGGTCGCGCGCGAGTTCGCCCAGGCGCTCGCGCAAGGCATCGAGCCCGAGCCCGCTCAGCGCGCTCACATCGAAGCTGGCGATGCTAGCACGGACCCGACCCGCGGCCTGCCGGCGCGTGGGCGGTACCGGCCCGTCGAGCATGTCGATCTTGTTGTAGATCAGGATCTGGGGAACCTGCTCGGCGCCGATCTCGCGCAGGACCTGCTGCACCTGCTCGATCTGCTGCTCGGCCTGCGGGTTGGAAGCGTCCACCACATGCAGCAGCAGATCCGCCTCGACGGCCTCGTCCAGCGTGGCCTTGAAGGCCTCCACCAGGCTGTGGGGCAGGTCGCGGATGAAACCCACGGTGTCCGACAGCACGGCCGTCAGGCCTTCGCCCAGCCACAGCCTGCGGGTGGTGGTGTCGAGGGTCGCGAACAGCTGGTCGGCCGCGTAGGCGCGCGCGTGGGTCAGCGCATTGAACAGCGTGCTCTTGCCGGCGTTGGTGTAGCCGACGATGGATACCTGCAGCTGCGAGCCGCGGCGCCGCGATCGGCGCTGCGTGGAACGCTGGCGCTGCAGCTTGCGCAAACGCAGCTGCAACTGCTTGATCTTGTCCTCGAGCATGCGGCGGTCGAGCTCGATCTGCTTTTCACCCGGGCCGCCGCGCAGGCCGATGCCGCCCTGCTGGCGTTCCAGGTGGGTCCAGCCCCGCACCAGACGCGTGGCAGCATGGCGCAGGCGCGCCAGTTCCACCTGGAGCTTGCCCTCGCCGCTGCGCGCGCGGCGCCCGAAGATTTCCAGGATCAGTGCCGTGCGATCCCAGACGGGCACGCCGAACTCGCGTTCGAGGTTGCGCTGCTGCACCGGCGACAGGCTCGCGTCGAACAGCACGCAGCCGGCCCGGGCCTCCAGCACCTGTTCCTTGATCTGCGCCACCTTGCCCGAGCCCAGGTACAAGGCCGGGTCGATGTGGCGCCTGCGGCTGAAACTGCGGCCCGCCGGGCGCAGCCCGGCCGACACGGCCAGTTCGGTCAACTCCTGCAACTGCGGATCGGGATGATCCTGTCCCACATCGGCCCCCACGAGCACGGCGCAGGGGACGCCCGGGGGATCGCCGCTCCCCACCGTGTTTCCTGGGCCCCCGTGGGCGGGGGGCCGGGCGCTGCCCGGCCGCGGCAGCGCTGGCTCAGGAAGCTTCGGGCTCGCTTGCACCGACGTGGAAGCTCACGGGACGGGAGGGAACGACAGTGGAGATGGCGTGCTTGTACACCATCTGCGTGACGGTGTTGCGCAACAGGACCACGTATTGGTCGAAGGACTCGATATGGCCTTGCAACTTGATGCCATTGACCAGGTAAATGGAAACCTGAACATGCTCCTTGCGCAGCAGATTCAGGAAGGGGTCTTGTAACAACTGCCCTTTATTGCTCATGGAAAACTCCGGTTGTGTTTTTATGGAAACTGCTTCCACCCGGACGAACATAGCACAAAGCCCCGTGTCGTCCAGGCACTGTTCGATACGTCCCGGCTGGCCTTGCGGGTATGGTCCAGCCCCCCCGGGGCGGCCTCAATCCCGCGTGTTCTGAAAGGGATTGCGCGACGTACGGTATTCGATGCGCAGCGGCGTGCCACCGAGCTTGAATACGCGCGCGAATCGCGACTCCAGGTAGCGCGTATAGCTGTTGGGCACCTTGTCCAGGGAATTGCCGTGGATCACGATCACCGGCGGATTCTGGCCGCCCTGGTGGGCATACCGCAGCTTCGGGCGCACGGTACCGGCACGCGGCGGCTGCTGGAAGGCGACGGCCTCCTGCAGTTCCCGGGTCAGGCGCGGGGTGGACAGCTTGGCGAAGGCGGCGCGGTGCGCCTCCACCACCGAGCGCAGCAGCGGGCGCAGGCCCTTGCGCGAGATGGCGGAGATCTCGTGCCGGTGGGCGAATCCCAGGAAGGGCAGGCGCTCGACCATGCTGGCCGCGAAACGCTGGCGCTGGTAGGCGTCGGTCTTGTCCCACTTGTTGGCCGCGACCACCAGTGCCCTGCCCGCCTCCACCGCGAAGCCGGCGATGTGCGCGTCCTGGTCGGACACCGGCTCGCTGGCGTCGAGCAGCAGCACCACGACGTTGCACGACTCGATGGCCTGCAGGGTCTTGACCACCGAGAATTTCTCGATGGTCTCGAAGACCTTGCCGCGCCGCCGCAGCCCGGCGGTGTCGATCAGGGTGTAGGCCACGCCGTCGCGCTCGAAGGGCACCTCGATGGCGTCGCGGGTGGTGCCCGGCTGGTCGAAGGCGATCACGCGCTCCTCGCCGACCAGGGCGTTGATCAGGGTGGACTTGCCCACGTTCGGGCGCCCGATGATGGCCAGCTTGATGGTCCGCGGCGGCAGCAGCGCCGCCGGAGCTGCCGCCACCGGCTGCGCGCCGGCGGATCCTTCGGGCGCGGCCGGGGCCGTGGGCTCCTGCAAGGGCTCCTGC
>JAKBBK010000140.1 GCA_021808525.1 Pseudomonadota bacterium | reverse complement strand
CCGCGCTGGACGCCGAACTGGAGGCCTCGCTGGTCGCGCTGGCCATGGAACTGGCGCGCCAGGTGGTCGTGCACGAGTTGCGCACCCAGCCGCAGCAGGTGCTGGACGTGCTGCAAAAGGCCCTGGCGGCCTTTCCGGCGCGAGCCGGCGTGCCCTGGGTGCGCCTGCACCCCGACGACGCCGCGCTGCTGGGCGAACTCGCGCCCGAACTCGAGGAAGGCGGCATGGGCCTGGTGGCCGACCCCACGCTGCAGCGCGGCGACCTGGTGCTGGGCGCCGGGTCCGAGGCCGCGCGCGCGCATCCCGAGCGGCGCTGGCGGGTGCGCGACGCCCAGGCCGAGCTCGACCTGCGGCTCGAGGAGCGCTGGCGCCAGGTCATGGCCCGTCTGTTCGAGGAGGGCTCGCTGTGAGCGCGCCCTCCACCAGCTCCCCGCAGGCCCTGGCGCGCCTGGGTACCTTGTACCGACGCCTGCGCGCGGCCGGCGACCTGCCGCTGGTGCCCAGTGGCAGCCTGGTGCGGGTGCGCGGGCTGATCCTGGAGGCGCAGGGCCTGGATCTCAGCCTGGGCGCGCGCTGCCTGATCCGCACCGACGGCAACCGCCGGGTCAGCGCCGAGGTGGTGGGCTTCCACGGGGACAACGTGCAACTCATGGCCAGCGGCGACATGCAGGGCCTCGGGCCCGGCGCGCGCGTGATGCCGGTGCCCGGCGACCTGCGCGTGCCGGCCGGCATGGAACTGTGCGGCCGGGTGCTGGACGCCGACGCGCGGCCGCTGGACCGTCTCGGGCCGCTGTTGGCGGGGGATTTCACCAGCCTGAGCACCCCACCCATCAACCCGCTGGAGCGCGCGCTGGTGCGCCAGCCGCTGGACGTGGGCGTGCGCGCCATCAATGCGCTGTTCACCGTGGGGCGCGGGGCGCGCATGGGCCTGTTCGCCGGCAGCGGCGTGGGCAAGAGCGTGCTGCTGGGCATGATGGCGCGCAACACCACGGCGGACGTCATCGTGGTGGGCCTGATCGGCGAACGCGGGCGCGAAGTCAAGGAATTCATCGAGGACATCCTGGGGCCGCAGGGGCTGCGACGCGCCGTGGTGGTGGCCGTGCCCGCCGATGCGCCGGCCCTGTCGCGCATCCGCGGGGCCCGTCTGGCCACCGCGCTGGCCGAGTACTACCGCGACCAGGGCCTGCATGTGCTGCTGCTCATGGACTCGCTCACCCGTTACGCGCTGGCGCTGCGCGAGGTGGCGCTGGCCGCCGGGGAGCCGCCGGCCGCGAGGGGCTTTCCGCCTTCGGTGTTCGCGCGCCTTCCCGCGCTGGTCGAGCGCGCCGGCAACGGGCGCGAGGGCGGCGGCAGCGTGACGGCCTTCTACACCATCCTGATGGAGGGCGACGACCAGCAGGACCCCGTGGCCGACAACACCCGCGCCATCCTCGACGGCCACGTGGTGCTCAGCCGGCGCCTGGCCGAGCAGGGGCATTTCCCGGCCATCGACCTGCAGGCCTCGATCAGCCGGGTCATGCCCGCGCTGGCCGACAACGAGCAACTGCGCCGGGTCTACCGGCTCAAGGAGCTCGAGGCGCGCTACGCCGCGCAACAGGACCTGATCGCCGTGGGGGCCTATACCCCTGGCTCCGATCCCGTGCTGGACCAGGCCGTGCATGCGCATGCCGCCATCGGCGCCTTCCTGCGCCAGGGCATGCACGAGGCCGTCGACCTGGCCACCAGCCGCGTGCTGCTGGAGCAACTGATGGCACCCTACCTGGGCGCCGCCGCTGTCGCCTGAGGCCGACAAAGCCTACACTTGGATTCGAGCCGATGTCCGCCGTCGGCCGCTGAACCGAGTCCATGTCGCAGAACCCCGCCAACCCCCAACGCCTGCAGACCCTGCGCAATCTGCACGAGCAGGCGCAGCAGGAAGGCAACCGGGTCGCCGTGCAACTCAAGCGGGCGCAGGCCGAGCAGGCGCAGGCCGAGGCCAAGCTGCGCCAGTTGCAGCAATTCGCCGAGCAGTACCAGCGCCAGCTGGGCGACATCGAGCGCGGTGGGGGCGCCTGGAGCGCCGTGCGCGACATGCGCAGCTTCCTGGAGCGCATCGGCGCGGCCCAGGCCCTGCAGCGCAAGGAGATCGACGGCGCCCGCGAACGCTGCGCGGAGCAGCTGAGGGCGTGGACGGCCCTGCGCCAGAAGGAAAAGGCCTACGAGGTCCTGCTGGCCCAGGAGCAGGGCCTGCTCATGGCCCAGCAGCGCAAGCGCCAGCATGCGGATCTGCAGGAATGGGCCCTGAACCGTCGCGACGCCTTCGGGGACAGTTTCACGGACAGCCAGAACTCGCGCTTCGGCGATACCGGAACGGGTCGTCGCTGAGCGCCTTCGCGGAGTGCCGACGTCGACGGCCGGTGCACGACGGAATCCCGTCGCGACACCCGCGCGGGCCGGGCGGTGGAGCCGCCGCCCGGGCTGGCGCGAGTCTTGCATGCGGATGGTTGCGCCCAGGGCACCCTTGCCGCTCGCGCAGTACCCATGACCCAGATCGCATCGCTTTCCTCCCTGCTCGGCAACCCGGGCGCCGGTTCGTCCGCGAACTCGCCCGAGGCAGCCGACGGCTCGAACTTCGCCAGCGTGCTGTCGGTGGCGCAGGCGGGGGCGCAGACGCCCCGGCAGGCCCCGGCCTCGCCGGACCCGCAGGCCCCGACTCCGTCCCAGGCGCAGACGGCCTCGGCCTCCAGGAGCCCGGGCGCCGCGGCGAATTCCGACGCCCAGGCACAGGGCTCCGGGGCTTCGTCGACCCCGTCCGGTGGCGCGACAACCCAGGGCGCCTCGGCGGGCTCCGGCAGCGCCCGGCAGGCATCCTCGTCTTCCCAGGCCCCGGATTCGGCACCCCAGGGTCCGGACGCCCAGTCGCAGGCCTCGGCCGCGACGGGTTCCGGCAAGAGCGATTCACCGCAGCCGGCGGGTGCTTCCGGCTCGGCAGCCGATGCCCGCCGTGCAGCTGCCGATGCCGCGGCCGGGCAGGCCGGAGCGGCCGCCCAGGCGGCCGC
>JAKBBK010000139.1 GCA_021808525.1 Pseudomonadota bacterium | reverse complement strand
TGGCCCCTACGATGTTCGAGGACAGCGCGAAGGTCCCGCCGCTCACGAGGTCGAGGGTTCCGTAATTCAAATCGACGGTAATGGTTCCGGCGTAGGAACTGAAGCCCTGATATCCCAGGCCCAGGGTGGGGTTGCCGGCATTGCCCGCGGGAATGCTGGAGTTGTCCAGAACCACACTGTTGCCGAGGGCCGAGGTCGTTGCGGGCTCATAATTCACGCCGGTCCGGATGTCGGTGTTGGTCGCGGCTCCCACGTCCCAGCTGCTCGTGGCATAGACGATGACCTGCCCTGTGTACGAGCTCACCTGATTCACGTTGTCTGTCGAATAGGTGATCGTGTGCCCGCTCATGTCCAGCTCCGGCGCGCCGCCGGTCATTCCCAGCATGTAGCTGTCGCCGGCGCCCGGATTCTCAAAATAGAGGGTGATGTCGGACGTGGGTAATTCTTCGCTTTTTCCGGTGTTGTTCAGATACACCTGGCCCATGGTGGAGAAATCCACGCTCGAGGGCAATTCCCCGCAGGGGCCGTTGCTGTAGAAGACATTCATCAAGGTGCCGATCGAGCTGCTCGCCTGGCTTATGGTGGAGTTCAGCACGTCGCTGCTGCAGGTGTAGTAGGTGGCGAAGGCCATCGGCGCTTCCAGCAGCAGCAAGGCACCCACCAGGGCTTCGCAGACCCTTTTGCGAGGAAAATCGGGCAAACGCGTGGAGCCCTGGGGACGTACGGCCCTGGCCGGCACGCGACGGTCCTGCAGGAATCGGTTCTTGGGGCACATGCGCGAGCCTCGCTGGATGAAATGATCCTCGCGACGCGCAGCGCTCCCCCGTTGGCGTTCCCCCGCCTGCTGAGGGGCCTCGAAGGCCCCCTCCGGTGGACGTTCACGTCGCCCATATGAATATCTCTGCGTCGATGCTAGGCGCATTGGAATATTTGCTGAGGGTGGCATCCGGGAAATCATGGGCGATTAACCCCGCGGACACATCGGTTTGCCGGCCCCTCGAAACCCCGCGTTTCGCGCACGCAAGGTTTTGCCACGGCGGATTCCCTTGGACGCGAAAGGCGCTTAGCATTCGCATGTCCGGGAAACAAACGCCCGATTCATTTGCGACTGTCATTCCCACGATGCGCAACGATTCGCAATTTCCGCAAGACCCGCCGCCTCCTGCCCTGCACTGGCTGCGGCGCACCGCGTTGTTCGGAGAATTGCGCAACGAGGTGCTGCAGACCCTGCTGCCCCATGTGGAGCCGCTGGCGCTGGCCGGGGGCGAGACCCTGTTCCGGCGTGGGGATGCGTCGGATGCCGTGTACGTGGTGGTCTCGGGCAGCCTCGGCGTGTTCGGGCCGGGGCATTCCAGCCACCACGAGCGCCTGCTGGGCGTGGTGGCCTCGGGTCAGACGGTGGGGGAACTCGGCCTGCTGGCCCGGCGCGAGCGCATGGCCACGGTGCGCGCATTGCGCGATTGCGCGCTGTTGAGACTGCGCGGCGCGGAGTTGCTGCTGAGCCTGATGGCCGAGCATCCCGAAGCCCTGGCGCGCACCCTGCGCAGGCTGCTCGAGCAGGTGCAGTGGCGCGAGGATGCGCTGAACACCCAGGCCCCGCGCAGTTTCGCGCTGCTGGGCGCGCACCCCGGCCTGCCGCTGCTCGACTGCGCGCAGGCCTTGCTGCGCGGCCTGGCCGGGCTCGGCACTGTGCTGCTGGTCGATGCGGCGCTGGGCCGCGGGCGCGACCCGGCATGGCACGACCAGCGGGAGCATGAACACGATTTCGTGGTCTACGTGGCCGATGGCGACGCGGCGTGGCGCTCCACCTGCATGCGCCAGGCCGATCAGTTCCTGCTGCTGGCCGCGGCGGACGATGCGCCGACCGCCTGGCCCGACGCGTTGTGCCGCAGCGGCGCCGACTCCCTGTTGCGGCCACGCCACTTGTTGTTGCTGGGTCGAGAAGGCGAGCCGCGGGCGCAGGCGGCCATGGGCTGGCTGCGGGGTTTCGAAGGCAGTGTCAGCCCGCACCACCTGCGCGGTCCGGCCGACTGGTCGCGCCTGGCGCGTCTGCTGGCGCGACGTGCCACCGGGCTGGTGCTGTCCGGCGGGGGCGCCCGCGGCTTCGGGCATCTGGGCGTGGTGCGCGCCCTGCGCGAACTCGGCCTGCCCATCGATGCCGTCGGGGGCACCAGCATCGGCGCCATCGTCGCCGCCGGGGTGGCTTGCGAATGGGACGACCAGGCGCTGCTGCAGGCCATGCATCGCGCCTTCGTGGCCGGGCATCCGCTGCGCGACCTCACGCTGCCGCTGATCGCGCTGACCCGCGGCCAGCGTGCCACCCGGCTGCTGCGCGCGGCCTTCGGTCCGCGGCGCATCGAGGACCTGCCCATCCCCTTTTTCTGCGTTTCCTCCAACCTCAGCGCCGGCCGCGTGGACGTGCACACCCGGGGCGTGTTGTGGAAATGGCTGCGCGCCGGCGCGGCGATTCCGGGGCTGCTGCCTCCGGTGCTGGACGACGGCATGGTGCATGTGGACGGCGCCGTGCTCAACAACCTGCCCACCGACGTCATGCACGACGCCGGCATGCGCGAACTCATCGCCGTGGACATCGGCGGCGAGGATGCGCTGCCCGCCGGTTTCGAGGACGCGGTGCTGCCCACCCTGCCGCGCCTGACCTGGCAGTGGCTGCACGGACGCCAGTGGCCCAGCCTGTTCTCCATCCTGGCGCGCTCGGCCATGGTGCATGACGACGCCAGCAGCAAGCTGCGTCGCAGCCTGGCCACCCACCTGCTCACGCCGCCCCACCACGCCACGGGCCTGCTGAGCTGGAAGGACTCGCTGCGCCTGGTCGACAGCGCCTACGACTACACCATGCGCTACTTCGAGGCGGCGCGCTCGCGCGATGCCTGAGGGGCGCGCGCCGCGGCCCCGCGAGGGCTAATACCGCCAGCGCCAGTGCAACAGCAATTGCCTGCCCGGCAGCCCGCGCGCCAGCGAGGCCTCGCCGGAGGACAGGGCGCTGGCGCCGCTGTCCAGCAGGACCCGCAGACGACTCGGCCGGGGCGGCGCGCGGCGCGCGCGCGCGGGCGAGGCCGCCGCGCCCAGCGCCGGCGCCCAG
>JAKBBK010000066.1 GCA_021808525.1 Pseudomonadota bacterium | reverse complement strand
CCATCGACTACGTGGTCACCAAGGTGCCGCGCTTCGCCTTCGAGAAGTTCCCGCAGGCCGATTCGCGCCTGACCACGCAGATGAAGTCGGTGGGCGAGGTCATGGCCATCGGGCGCAGCTTCCAGGAAAGTTTCCAGAAGGCGCTGCGCGGCCTCGAGGTGGGCGTGGACGGACTGAACCAGAAGACCACCGACCGCGAGATCCTCGAGCGCGAGCTCGGCGCGCCCGGCCCCGAGCGCATCTGGTACCTGGGCGATGCCTTCGCCCAGGGTTTCTCGCTGGAGGACGTGCACCAGCTCACCCGCATCGACCCGTGGTTCCTGGCGCAGATCAAGGACATCGTCGACATCGAGCTTCAGCTCGAGCACAAGCGCCTGGAGGACCTGGATGCGCCCACGCTGCGCTGGCTCAAGCGCAAGGGCTTCTCCGACCGGCGCATGGCCTACCTGATGCACAGCACCGAGGGGGCCGTGCGCAAGCGTCGCCACGAGCTCAAGGTGCGCCCGGTGTACAAGCGCGTGGACACCTGCGCGGCCGAGTTCGGCACCCAGACCGCCTATCTGTACTCCACCTACGAGGACGAGTGCGAGGCCGAGCCGAGCACGCGCAAGAAGATCATGGTGCTGGGCGGCGGGCCCAACCGCATCGGCCAGGGCATCGAGTTCGACTACTGCTGCGTGCACGCGGCGCTGGCGATGCGCGAGGACGGCTACGAGACCATCATGGTCAACTGCAACCCGGAGACCGTGTCCACCGACTACGACACCTCCGACCGCCTGTACTTCGAGCCGCTGACCCTCGAGGACGTGCTGGAGATCGTCGACAAGGAAAAGCCCGCCGGCGTGATCGTGCAGTACGGCGGCCAGACCCCGCTGAAGCTGGCGCTGGCACTGGGCGACGCCGGGGTGCCGATCATCGGCACCAGCCCCGACATGATCGACGCCGCCGAGGATCGCGAGCGTTTCCAGCAGCTGATCCAGAAACTGGGCCTGCTGCAGCCGCCGAACCGCACCGCCCGTTCCGAAGGCGAGGCGATCGCTCGCGCCGAGGAGATCGGCTACCCGCTGGTGGTGCGCCCCAGCTACGTGCTGGGCGGGCGCGCCATGGAGATCGTGCATGAGCAGCGCGACCTGGAGCGCTACATGCGCGAGGCGGTGAAGGTCTCCAACGACTCGCCGGTGCTGCTGGATCGATTCCTGAACGACGCCATCGAGTGCGACGTGGACGCCGTGTGCGACGGCGAACAGGTGTTCGTGGCCGGGGTCATGGAGCACATCGAGCAGGCTGGCGTGCATTCGGGCGACTCCGCCTGCTCGCTGCCGCCGTATTCTCTGAGCGCCGAGACCGTGGCCGAGCTCAAGCGCCAGACCGTGGCCATGGCCCATGGGCTCAAGGTGGTGGGCCTGATGAACGTGCAGTTCGCCATCCAGCAGCATGGCGACGAAGATCGCATCTTCGTGCTGGAGGTCAACCCGCGCGCCTCGCGCACCGTTCCCTTCGTGTCCAAGGCGACGGGGCTGCAACTGGCGAAGATCGCCGCGCGCTGCATGGTCGGCAGCAGCCTGCGCCAGCAGCGCGTTCCGGAGCAGGTGGTACCGGGTTACTTCAGCGTGAAGGAGGCCGTGTTCCCCTTCGTCAAGTTCCCCGGGGTGGACCCGATCCTCGGGCCGGAGATGAAGTCCACCGGCGAGGTCATGGGCGTGGGCCGCAGTTTCGGCGAGGCCTACGTGAAAAGCCAGATCGGCGCCGGCACCCGCCTGCCCGAGCCGGGCTCGGGCAAGGTGTTCCTTTCGGTGAAGAACAGCGACAAGCCGCGCATGGTGGAAGTGGCGCGCGAACTGGCGGCCATGGGCTTCGCGCTCAGCGCCACGCGCGGCACCGCGCAGGCGCTGAGCCAGGCCGGGCTGCAGGTGGAGGTGGTCAACAAGGTCACCGAAGGCCGGCCGAACGTGGTCGACATGATGAAGAACGGCGACATCGCGCTGGTGGTCAACACCGTGGAGGAGCGACGCAACGCCATCGTCGACTCGCGCGCCATCCGCACCAGCGCGCTGGCCGCGCGCGTGGCCACCTTCACCACCATCGCCGGCGCCGAGGCGGCGGTCGAGGGCATGAAGTGCCTGCGCAGCCTGGAGGTCTACCCCCTGCAGGCTTTACACCAGAGCCTCGCTTTGGCACACTGAAAGTTTGGCCGGACGCTGATGCGCCCGGCGCTTTTCTTTTCATCCGGATTGTCCAGAGGATTCTTCGTTCCCATGCCTACCCCCATGACCCGCCGCGGCGCGGAGAAATTGCGCGCCGAGTTGCAGCGGCTGAAATCGGTCGAGCGCCACGCGGTGATCCAGGCCATCGCCGAGGCCCGCGCGCAGGGCGACCTGTCGGAGAACGCCGAGTACGAGGCGGCCAAGGACCGTCAGGGCTTCATCGAGGGGCGCATCGCCGAGATCGAGGGCAAGCTGTCGTCGGCGCAGGTCATCGATCCCGCCGAGCTCGACGCCGGCGGGCGCGTGGTGTTCGGCGCCACCGTCGAGCTGTGCGACGAGGACAGCGGCGACGAGGTGGCCTACCAGATCGTCGGCGACGACGAGGCGGACCTGAAGCAGGGCATGATCTCGGTGAGCTCGCCCATCGCCCGCGCGCTGATCGGCAAGGAGGAAGGCGACCTGGTGAGGGTCATCGCCCCGGCCGGCACGCGCAGCTACAGCATCGTCAAGGTGTCCTACGCCTGAAGCCGCGAGATCCGTCACCATGGCTCCCCTGCGCCGACTCCGCCTGCAGATCCTCCTGGTGGCCCTGTGGCTGGGCGGCATGGCCGCCGTGGGCCTGATCGGCGCGCCCACCGTGTTCTCGCTGGTGGTGCCCAGGATGACGGCGGCCACGGTGGCCAGCCGCATGTTCTACCTGATGGCGCTGACCGGGGTGATTCTCGGAGCCGTGCTGCTGGTGGTGGAGAGGAACCGCAGCTCGGGCATGAGCACGCCGCTGCTGCTGGTCATGGGCGGGCTGTTCTTCGACGTGCTGGGCGAATTCGTGATCGTGCCCAGGTTGCTGGCGGCGGCCGCCGTGGCCGCCCCGGACGCCGCCGGCTGGCACGTGGCCGCCAGCGCGGTGTACGGTTTGCAGGCGCTGTGCGTGCTGGGCTATGCGTGGCTGCTGCCTTCGCAGCTCGGGCGCGACCTGCCGCGCCCGAGCGCCTGAGCTCAGCCCAGGCGCACCTTCTTCACGCTGGAGCGTCGCGGCTTGGCGCGCTTGACCTTTCCCGCCGGAGTCACGCGCTGGTTGCCCAGCACGGTCAGGCGCTTGACCTTCGGCCGGTGGGTCGGGCTGCTCGAGGGCACGACCACCTTCACCTTGCGCGGCGCGGCCCCACGCGTGCCGCGCTCGGCGGCCTCGGGTTCCTTCGGTGGCAGGGGCCTGAACAGCACCAGCACGCGCCCGATGGCCTGCACCGGCGCCGCGCCGAGGCGTTCGCAGATGCTCTCCAGCATGCGCGCGCGTTCGTCGCGGTCGTCGCCGGCCACGCGGACCTTGATCAGGTCGTGGGCCTTGAGGGCGCGGTCGATCTCGGCCAGCACGGCCTCGCTCAGCCCCGCGTCTCCGATCAGTACGCTGGGCTTGAGGGGATGGGCCAGTGCGCGCATCGCGCTGCGCTCGGCCGGGGTCAGGAGTAGGGCGCTCATGGATACATTATCCGTCTTCCCGCCGCCGCACCCCGCGTGCGGCGTGCAAATCATCGCGGCAAGGGCATGAAGAAGAATCGTTTCAGCAAGCAATGGCTCAACGAGCACCTGCACGATCCCTATGTGAAGCTGGCGCAGAAGGACAACTACCGTTCGCGTGCCGTGTACAAGCTGCAGGAGATCGACGAGGCGCACCGACTGGTGCGCCCGGGGCAGTGCATCGTCGAGCTCGGCAGCGCCCCGGGCGCCTGGTCGCAGTACCTGGCGCGCCGCCTGGGGGCCGACGCGACGGGTGCCCTGCGCGGCCGGGTGGTGGCGCTGGACCTGCTGCCCATGGATCCGGTCGAGGGCGTGGAGTTCATCCAGGGGGATTTCCGCGAAGCCGAGGTGCTGCAGCGCATCGAGGCCATGCTCGGGGGGCGGCGCGTCGATCTCGTGCTGTCCGACATGGCCCCCAACCTGTCGGGCATCTCCTCGGCCGACGCGGCGCGGGTGGAACACCTGGCCGACCTGGCGCTGGAGTTCGCCGGCAACTGGCTGACCGAGGACGGAGCCCTGCTCATCAAGACCTTCCACAGCGGCTACTTCAGCCAGATCGTGGCGCGCTACAAGCAGCGATTCCGCAACGTCAGGACCCTCAAGCCCAAGGCCTCGCGCGAGCGCTCGGCGGAGGTGTTCGTGCTGGCCATGCAGCCCAAGCCGGACGCGGATCCAAAATCCGGGCTATCATGAACAGAAATTTGATAGAAAACAAGAATCGATCATTTCTGCCAGTATTTGACCTTTCTGTTATTAAGGGAATTCCCGGATGACTCGGGGACAGGTGCGCCGACTGAGCAGAATCAGGGCGTGGGGGCTTGATTCGCCTAGAATCGGCAACACATTGAAGGGAATGGCGCGCAGCGTCGGTCCCAGCGGGGCTTGAGGAGTCTGTCTTGAACAATCAATGGTTTTCCAAGGTCGCAATCTGGCTGGTCATCGGCCTGGTGCTGTTCACGGTGTTCAAGCAGTTCGACCGCAGCGCGCCGGCCGACACGGTCAGCTACACCCAGTTCATGCACGAGGCCAAGCAGGGCCGCGTGAAAAAGGTGGTCGTGCACCAGAGCGGAACGCTGGACGTGACCACCACCGACGGCAGCCACTACTCGCTGACCTCCCCCGGCGACCTGTGGATGACCGGCGACCTGATGAAGGACGGCGTCCAGGTGGTGGGTGCTCCGCGTGAGGAACAGTCGTTCCTGATGCAGATCCTGATTTCCTGGTTCCCGATGCTCCTGCTCATCGGCGTGTGGGTGTACTTCATGCGCCAGATGCAAGGCGGGGGCCGTGGCGGCGCCTTCAGTTTCGGCAAGTCCAAGGCGCGCCTGCTCGACGAGTCCAGCAACACCGTCACCTTCGCCGACGTCGCCGGCTGCGACGAGGCCAAGGAAGAGGTCAAGGAACTGGTCGACTTCCTGCGCGATCCGCAGAAATTCCAGAAACTGGGCGGACGCATTCCGCGCGGCGTGCTGCTGGTCGGGCCTCCCGGCACCGGCAAGACCCTGCTGGCCAAGAGCGTGGCCGGCGAGGCCAAGGTGCCCTTCTTCTCGATTTCCGGCTCGGATTTCGTGGAGATGTTCGTCGGCGTCGGCGCGTCGCGGGTGCGCGACATGTTCGAGACGGCCAAGAAGCATGCTCCCTGCATCATCTTCATCGACGAGATCGACGCCGTGGGGCGCCATCGCGGTGCCGGACTGGGCGGCGGCAACGACGAGCGCGAGCAGACCCTCAACCAGATGCTGGTGGAGATGGACGGCTTCGACACCAACCTGGGCGTGATCGTGATCGCGGCCACCAACCGCCCCGACATCCTCGATCCCGCGCTGCTGCGTCCCGGGCGTTTCGACCGCCAGGTCTACGTGCAGCTGCCCGACATCCGCGGCCGCGAGCAGATCCTGGTCGTGCACATGCGCAAGGCTCCGGTGGGCCCGGACGTGCGCGCCGACATCCTGGCACGCGGCACCCCCGGTTTCTCGGGCGCGGACCTGGCCAACCTGGTCAACGAGGCGGCCCTGTTCGCCGCCCGGCGCAACGCCCGCCTGGTGGAAATGGAGGACTTCGAACGCGCCAAGGACAAGATCATGATGGGCGCGGAGCGCCGCTCCATGGTCATGCCCGAGGACGAGCGCCGCAACACCGCCTACCACGAGGCCGGCCACGCGCTGGTGGCGCGCCTGATGCCGCAGACCGATCCGGTGCACAAGGTCACGATCATCCCGCGCGGGCGTGCGCTGGGCCTGACCATGCAGCTGCCCGAGGCCGACCGGTACAGCATGGGGCGCGACCGCATCCTCAGCATGATCTCGGTGCTGTTCGGCGGACGCATCGCCGAGGAAGTGTTCATGAACCAGATGACCACCGGCGCCTCCAATGACTTCGAGCGGGCCACGCAACTGGCCCGCGACATGGTCACCCGCTACGGCATGTCGGATTCCCTGGGGCCGATGGTCTACGCCGAGAACGAGGGCGAGGTGTTCGTCGGACGCTCGATCACCAAGACCACGCATGTGTCGGAGCAGACCATGCAGAAGGTCGACGCCGAGATCCGCCGCATCATCGATGAGCAGTACGCCCTGGCGCGCAAGCTCATCGAGGAGAACCAGGACAAGATGCACGCCATGGCGCAGGCGCTGCTCGAGTGGGAGACCATCGACTCCGAGCAGATCGACGACATCATGTCCGGGCGTCCGCCGCGCCCGCCCCGTCCGCCGGGAACCCTGCCGAGCAACCAGCCTCCCAGCGCCGGGCGCACCAGCGGCGGCCTGCCCAGCGACGCGCCCACCGCCAACCCGGTCTGATCCGGGGCCCGGTCGCCTTGGCCGCGCTGGCGTCGAAACCCGACGCGCCCGGCCTGCCCCCCGCGAGGGTGTGGCAGGCCGGGCGCTTCGCATTGGATCTGCGCCGTGCCCTGCTGATGGGCATCGTCAACCTCACGCCCGACTCCTTCTCCGACGGCGGGCTGCACGCGGCACCCGCCGCCGCGCTGGCGCACGCGCGGCGCCTGCTCGACGAGGGCGCGGACATGCTGGACCTGGGGGCCGAATCCACCCGTCCCGGCGCGGCGCCGGTGGGCGACGAGGAGGAGTGGCGCCGGCTCGAGCCGGTGCTGCGTGAACTGGTGGCCTGGAAGGTTCCGCTGTCGGTGGACACCTACCATCCGCGCACCATGCGCGCCGCGCTGGAACTCGGGGTCGACGTGGTCAACGACGTGTGCGCGCTGCGGCGCCCCGGCGCGCTCGAGGCCGTCGCCTCCAGCCCCGTCGCCGGAGCCTGCCTGATGCACATGCAGGGCGAACCCTCGACCATGCAGCAGGCCCCGCATTACGAGGACGTGGCGGCCGAGGTGCTCGAGTTCCTGCGCCAGCGCGTGCAGGCGCTGCGCCAGGCCGGCGTGGCCCTGGAACGCCTGTGCGTGGACCCGGGATTCGGTTTCGGCAAGACACGCGAGCACAATCTGCAACTGGCGCGGCGCCTGGCCCGACTGCGCGGCCTGGGCTGCGCGGTGCTCGTGGGCGTGTCGCGCAAGTCGATGCTGGCCGCCACCTCGGGCCAGGCGCCACGCGAACGCGTGGCCGCCAGCCTGGGCGCAGCGCTGGCCTGCGTGGCCGCGGGCGCGCAGGTGCTGCGCGTGCACGACGTGGCCGCCACGCGCGACGCCGTGCGTACCTTCGAGGCGATGCGCGCCTGATTCATCGGGCGTGCGTCGCGCATGCATCGCAACCAGGGGAGCGGGAATCTTGGGCAGCAGGAAATACTTCGGCACCGACGGGGTGCGCGGGCGCGTGGGCACGGCGCCGATCGTTCCGGAATTCGGCCTGCGCCTGGGGCACGCGGCCGGGCGCGTGCTGCGCGCGCGCGGCGCCAGGCGCCCGACCGTGCTCATCGGCAAGGACACACGCGTGTCCGGCTACATGCTGGAGGCCGCGCTGGAGTGCGGCTTCGCCGCGGCCGGCTGCGATGTCGTGCTGGTGGGGCCGCTGCCCACGCCCGGCGTGGCCTACCTGACCCGTGCGCTGCGCCTGGATCTGGGCGTGGTGGTCAGCGCCTCCCACAACCCCTACGCCGACAACGGCATCAAGTTCTTCTCCGCCGGCGGCAGCAAGCTGCCCGACAGCTGGGAGATGGAGGTGGAGGCGGAACTTCCCCGCGCCGAGGGCTGCGTGCCCTCCGAGGAGCTGGGCAAGGCGCGGCGCCTGGACGACGCCGCCGGGCGCTACATCGAGTTCTGCAAGAGCACCTTTCCCAACGACCGTACCCTCAAGGGCCTGCGCCTGGTGGTGGATTGCGCGCATGGCGCGGCCTACCACATCGCGCCCTCGGTGTTCCACGAGCTGGGCGCCGACGTCGTGGCCATCGGCGCGCAGCCGGACGGGTTCAACATCAACCAGGGCGTGGGGGCCACCGCGCCCCAGGCGCTGATCGCCGCGGTGCGCGAGCAGCGCGCGGACTACGGCATCGCGCTCGACGGCGACGCCGACCGGCTGCAACTGGTCGATGCCAGCGGGCGCCTGTTCAACGGCGACGAGCTGCTGTACCTGCTGGCCATGGACCGGCGGCCCGCCGGAGTGGTGGGCACGCTGATGACCAACCTGGCGGTGGAACAGGCCCTGGCCGCCCAGGGCATGGAGTTCGTGCGCGCCGCGGTGGGCGACCGCTACGTGCTGGAGGAATTGCTGGCGCGCGACTGGAAGCTCGGCGGCGAGGGCTCCGGCCACATGCTGCTGCTGGACCGTCACACCACCGGCGACGGCATCGTGGCGGCCTTGCAGATGCTCGAGCTGGTGGTGCGCAGCGGTCGCTCGCTGGCCGAGCAGCTGGCGAGCCTGCGCCTGCTGCCGCAGACCCTGCTGAACGTGCGCATGCGCGAGGGCATCGACTGGAAGACCCACGAGGGGCTGGCGCGGGCCAGCGGCGAGGTGCGCTCCGAGCTGGGCAGCCAGGGCCGGCTGCTGGTGCGCGCCAGCGGCACCGAGCCGGTGCTGCGCATCATGGTCGAGCATCCCGATCCGGGCTTCGGCAAGGCCTGCGCGCAGCGCCTGGGCGAAGCCCTGCAGCAGGAGGCCTGAGCGGGCGTGGCGGGTCGGCCGGGGACCGGGTCGGGGTCCGCGACACTTCTGGGTCTTTCACCAAAGTGTCATAATTCGAAGGTTCAATGAGCGTCCAGACACCAGCCTCTCACTGGTGCATGACCTCAGGAGAAACTTGCATGTCGATCGATACGACCCGCCGCCAACAGCTCAAGCTGGCCCTCGCCACCGCGGGCCTGGTGGTCGCCACCTCCGTGGTCCCGATGGCCGCCCACGCTGCCGACGTGACCCTGCTGGAAACCGGCTCCACGCTGCTGTACCCGCTGTTCAACCTGTGGGTGCCCGACTACACGAAGGCCCACCCCGGCGTGCGCATCACCACCCAGGGCACCGGCAGCGGCACCGGCATCGCGCAGGCGATCTCCGGCGTGGCCCAGATCGGCGCCTCCGACGCGTACATGAGCGACGGGCAGATCAAGCAGAACCCCAGCATCCTGAACATTCCCCTGGCGATCTCGGCGCAGACCGTCAACTTCAACGTTCCGGGCCTGAACAAGGACCACCTGAAGCTGGACGGTCCGGTGCTCGCCGGCATCTACAGCGGCGCCATCAAGAACTGGGACGACGCGGCCATCAAGGCGCTGAACCCCGGCGTGAAGCTGCCCAACCACAACATCGTGCCGATCCACCGCACCGACGGCAGCGGCGACACCTTCATTTTCAGCCAGTACCTGTCCTTCTCCGACAGCAAGTGGAACGGCAGCGTGGGCTACGGCACCACCATCAGCTGGCCGGCGGTGCAGGGCGGCGTGGGCGCCAACGGCAACCCGGGCATGGTGCAGGCCTGCCAGCAGACCCCGTACTCCATCGCCTACATCGGCGTGAGCTTCCATGAGCAAGTCGCCAAGGCCGGCCTGGGCACCGCGATGCTGAAGAACCGCGCCGGCAAGTTCCTGCTGCCGACCGCCAAGACCGTCAGCGCCGCCGCCGATGGCCTGATCGCCAAGACCCCGACCGACGAGCGCCTGAGCCTGGTGTTCGCCCCGGGCGCGGAGTCCTACCCCATCATCAACTACGAGTACGCGATCGTCAACGCCAAGCAGGCCAACCCCGCGCAGGCCAAGGCCATCAAGGAATTCCTGGGTTGGGCGGTGGAAAGCGACGGCGGCAATGCCTCCAAGTACCTGGAAGCCGTGCGATTCATCGCGCTGCCCAAGCATATCCAGGACCTGAGCAAGGCCCAGATCGCCAAGATCCAGTAAGCATCATCAGCCTCGAGCGCAGGCGCCACGCGGCGCGTGCGCTGCGGCTTCGGCACCCTCGCGGGTGCCGAAGCCGTTCTCCGGTTTCGCAACACCATCGCAGGTGCAAGCAAGCATGAAATGGTTTCAACGCGGACTGCAGGCGACCTCGGCGCTCATCCCGCTGGGCCTGATCGCCCTGTTCGTGTTCCTCACCGCCTATTCCTGGCCTGCGATCCGGTTCAACGGTTTCGGATTCCTGTTCTCCAACACCTGGAGCCTGGGCAACCTGTACGGTGACCCGGTGCACGTGAACGGCGCCCTGGTGCCCGCGGGCGCCCACTACGGCATCTGGGTGTTCATCGTCGGCACCCTGGCCAGTTCGGCCCTCGCACTGCTGCTGGCGGTGCCGGTGGGGGTCGGCGTCGCGCTGTACCTGGTGGAATACGCGCCGCACCGGCTCAGCGGCGCCTTCGCGCAGATCGTCGAGCTGCTGGCCATGGTGCCCAGCGTGGTCTACGGCTTGTGGGGCTTCGAGGTGCTGGCGCCGCTGACCCTCAAGTACCTCGCGCCGGCCATTTCCGCGTCGGTTCCCTTCCTGTCCTTCTTCTCCACGCCGGCCAGCAGTGGTTTCGGCCTGTTCACCGCCAGCCTGGTGCTGGCGCTCATGGTGCTGCCGGTGATCGCCAGCACCCTCATCGAGGCCCTGCGCCGGGTGCCCCGCGAACTGCGGGAATCCTGCTTCGCGCTGGGCGCCACCCGCGCGGAGGTCCAGCGCCGCGCGCTGCTTCCGGCCGTGCGTACCCCCCTGATCGGCGCCGTCATCCTGGCGCTGGGGCGCGCCCTGGGCGAGACCATGGCGGTGCTCATGGTCAGCGGCGGAGCCCTGAACTACCTGCCCGGATCCCTGTTCAGCCCGATCACCAGCATGGCGGCCTTCATCGCCTCGCAGCTCGACAGCGCCCTGCAGGACACCAGCGGCATGGCGGTGCGCTCGCTGGCCGAGATCGCCCTCGTCCTTCTCATCATCGCGGTCATTGTCAATGTCATCGCTCGCATCCTCACGCGACGTGTTGCCGTCTCCGGCTGAGGCCGTGCTGCGCGTGTCGCGCCGGCGCCGCGTCGACGCGGTGCTGTTCGGCATCTTCTGCGCCATCTCCTTCGTGCTGGTGGTGGTGCCCCTGGCCGACATTCTCTGGACCGTGCTGTCGCGCGGCGCCCGGGCGCTGAACCTGACGGTGTTCACCCAGGTCACCAACGGCATCAGCGGCGGCCTGCTCAATGCCATCGAGGGCACGCTGGTGCTCAGTGGCGGGGCGCTGTTGTTCGCCGCTCCGGTGGGGGTGATCACCGGCATCTACCTGGCCGAGTACGGCGAGGGGGCCTGGGGGCGTTCGGTGCGTTTCCTGGCCGACGTGCTCACCGGGGTGCCGTCCATCGTGCTGGGCTACTTCAGCTACGTCACGCTGGTGGAGGGCCTGGGCTGGCAGTTCTCGGCGCTGGCCGGAGCGCTGACCCTGGCGCTGATGATCGTGCCCTACATCGCCCGATTCACCGAACTGGCCATGCGCCAGAACCCCTCCAGCCTGCGCGAGGCCGGCTACGCGCTGGGCTGCAAGGAGCACCAGGTGGTGTTCAAGATCCTGCTGCCGGCGGCACGCTCGGGCGTGATCACGGGGGTGCTGCTGTCGCTGGCCATCTCGGTGGGCGAGACGGCGCCGCTGATCTACACCGCCGGCTGGTCGAACTACCTGTGGAACGGGCAACTCACGCGGGAGCCCATCGGCTACCTCACCTACGTGATCTGGAGTTTCATCAACCAGCCCTTCGCCTCGGCCCATGCGCTGGCCTACGCGGCCGCCTTCCTGGTGATCGCCGTGGTGCTGGTGATCAACATCGCCACCCGCATCTTCCTGCGCAAGCGCCTGTGAACCTCGCCCCTCGAGAACCGACGATGACCCAAGCGGCAACCGAGCCGAACACGCCCAGCAAGACGCGCGTGTCGGTGCGCAACGTGAATTTCTACTACGGCAAGTACCGAGCGATCAAGGACGTGAGCCTGGACATCGCGGATCGCCAGGTCACGGCCTTCATCGGGCCCTCGGGCTGCGGCAAGTCCACGCTGCTGCGCATCTTCAACCGCATGTTCGAGCTCTACCCCGACCAGCGCGCCGAAGGCGAGGTGATGTTCGACGGGCGCAACATCCTGGCCAAGACCGAGGACGTATCCCTGCTGCGCGCGCGCGTGGGCATGGTGTTCCAGAAGCCCACGCCCTTCCCGATGTCGATTTTCGAGAACATCGCCTTCGGCATCCGCCTGTACGAGAAGCTGCCGCGCGCCGACATGGAGGAGCGCGTGCAGTGGGCGCTGACCAAGACGGCGCTGTGGGACGAGGTCAAGGACAAGCTGCACCAGAGCGGCCTGAGCCTTTCCGGCGGCCAGCAGCAACGCCTGTGCA
Organism: Pseudomonadota bacterium; assembly: GCA_021808525.1. Taxonomy (GTDB): domain Bacteria; phylum Pseudomonadota; class Gammaproteobacteria; order Burkholderiales; family Burkholderiaceae_C; genus Thiomonas_A. Next base: position 4,099 of record JAKBBK010000066.1, on the reverse strand, counting down.
TCGCGCGGGCCATCGCCATCCGCCCGGAGGTGCTGCTGCTCGACGAGCCCACCTCGGCGCTGGATCCGATCTCCACCGGCAAGATCGAGGAACTGGTCACCGAGCTCAAGAGCGACTACACGGTGGCCATCGTCACCCACAACATGCAGCAGGCCGCGCGCGTGTCGGACTACACCGCCTACATGTACCTGGGCGAGCTCATCGAGTTCGGCGACACCAACCAGATCTTCCTCAAGCCGCGCAAGCAGCAGACCGAGGACTACATCACCGGCCGTTTCGGCTGAACGCGCGCCAGGAGATCCCGTCATGGACAAGCACCTTTCCACCCAGTTCGACGCCGAGATCAGCGCCATCACCACCCGCGTGCTGGAGATGGGCGGCCTGGTCGAATCCCAGATCGCGCAGGCGGTGTACGCGCTGCGCCACTTCGACGCCGAGGCGGCGCGCGGGGTGATGCTCAGCGAGAAGCGGGTGAACCAGCTCGAGGTGGAGATCGACGCCGACGTGGCGCAGATCATCGCCAAGCGCCAGCCCACCGCGCGCGACCTGCGCCTGATGCTGGCCATCTCCAAGACCATCACCAACCTCGAGCGCGTGGGCGACGAGGCCGACCGCATCGCGCGCATGGCGCGCGACCTGGTCGAGGCCGGCGCCAACCTGAGCATCTCCTTCAACGAGATCATCCGCGAATCCGACCTCGCCGTGGCGCAGATCCGCAAGGCGCTGGACGCCTTCGCTCGCCTGGACGAGCGCGCCGCGGTGGACATCGTCACCGCCGACAGCGCCATCGACGCCGAATTCGACTCCTTCATGCGCAAGCTCATCACCTACGTGATGGAGGATCCGCGCAACATCTCCGCCAGCCTGGACATGGTGTTCATCGCCAAGGCCATCGAGCGCATCGGCGACCACGCCAAGAACATCGCCGAGTTCGTGATCTACGTGGTGCGCGGCACCGACGTGCGACACAACAAGGAAGCCTTCAACGAGGTGGCGGGAACCCTCTGAGCCCGCGACAAGCGCGTCGCGGGACAGGCAGGCGCAGGCCCGAGTCCAATCCATGCCCAGCAACATCCTGATTGTCGAAGACGAGCCCGCGATCGCCGAATTGCTCGCGGTGAACCTGCGGCACGCCGGCCACTGCCCCATCGTGGCCGGAAGTGCCGAGGAAGCCCTGCGCCTGATCCGCGACGTGCTGCCCGACGTGATGCTGGTGGACTGGATGCTCCCCGGCATGTCCGGCGTGGCCTTGCTGCGCGAGCTGCGCCAGGGGGCGCGCACGCGGGGCATCCCGATGATCCTGCTGACGGCCCGCAGCGAGGAGACCGACACCATCGCCGGGCTCGACGCGGGCGCCGACGACTACATCACCAAGCCCTTTTCGCCCAAGGAGCTGCTGGCGCGCATCCGCGCGGTGCTGCGCCGGCGTTCCCCGCAACTCACCGACGAGCCGGTGCGCGCGGGCGCGCTGGCCGTCGACCCGGGTACCCGCCGCGTCACCTGCACCGGATCCGACGGCGTGGAGAAGGAGCTGCGCCTGGGGCCCACGGAATTCAAGCTTCTGCACTTCATGATGACCCACCCGGAGCGGGTGCACAGCCGTGGCGCGCTGCTGGACAAGGTGTGGGGCGACCACGTGTTCATCGAGGAGCGCACCGTGGACGTGCACATCAAGCGCCTGCGCGAGGCGCTGGCACCGGCGAACTGCTCCGAGCTGGTCGAGACGGTGCGTGGAGCGGGGTACCGGTTCACGCAGCGCCAGGGCGCCACCGCCGCCGGCTGAGCATCGGGCCCCGCCCATGCGTTCCGTGATCTTCCGCCTGGCGGCCCTCGTGGCGGCGATGGCGCTGGCCGGCGGCCTGCTCGCGCATTGGCTGGGCGAGACCGCGGGCTTGGCGCTGGCCTGCGCCATCGCCCTCGGCGTGGTGGCTTTCGATACCCTGGCGCGCACGCGCCTGCTGGCCTGGCTGCGCTTTCCGCAGCGCGACAACATCCCGGCTTCCGTCGGCGCCTGGGGCGAGGTGTTCTACCGCAGCGCGCGCCAGCTGCGCCTGTGGCAAAGCCGCGTGCAGCGCGAGGAGACCAAGCTGGCGCGTTTCATCGAGGCGCTGCAGGCCTCCCCCAACGGGGTGATGCTGATCGACGAACAGGGCCAGATCGACTGGTGCAACGCCACCGCCGCCGGGCATTTCGGGCTCGACCCGCGGCGTGACATGCGCCAGCACGCGGTGCACCTGATCCGCAATCCGGAGTTCGTCGCCTACCTGGCCGGGCGCCAGTTCGCCGAGCCCCTGCTGATGCGCCGCAGCGGCAGCCAGGGCAATCTGCTGCTGAGCGTGCAGGTGATTCCCTACGGCGACGGGGACCGCCTGCTGCTGTCGCGCGACGTCACCCAGATCGAGCGCACCGAGGCGATGCGCCGGGACTTCGTGGCCAACGTCTCGCACGAGATCAAGACCCCCCTGACGGTGATCGCGGGTTTCGTCGAGACCCTGCGCAGCCTGGAGTTCTCCGCCGAGGAACGCGAGCGGGTGCTGGCGCTGATGCAGCAGCAAAGTGACCGCATGCGCCACCTGGTGGAGGACCTGCTGACCCTGGCCCACCTGGAGGGCGACCCGCACCAGCCCGCCGAGGAACTGCTGGACATGCCCAACATGGTGGCGCGCCTGGCGGCCGATGCGCGTGCCTTGTCGGGCGGGCGTCACCGCATCGAGGCCGAGGCCGACCTGAGCAGGCTGCGCGGCGCCAGCGGCGAGCTCTCCAGCGCCTTCGGCAACCTGGTGAGCAACGCCGTGCGCTACACCCCCGAGGGCGGGCTGATCCAGATCCGCTGGCGCGTGCTCGACACCGGGCTGGGCGATGCGGTGGGCGAGTTCAGCGTCAGCGACGACGGCATCGGCATCGCCGCCGAGCATATCCCGCGCCTGACCGAGCGCTTCTACCGGGTGGACCGCGGGCGCTCGCGCGAGTCGGGCGGCACCGGTCTGGGCCTGGCCATCGTCAAGCACGCGCTATTGCGCCACCAGGCGGAACTGCGCATTTCCAGCCAGCTGGGCGAGGGCAGCACCTTCAGCGCCCGCTTCCCCGCGCAGCGCGTGGTGCTGCCGCAGCCGGTCGCGCCGCAGGAGCCGGTGGTCGAGCAGGGCTGAGGCGGACGGTCCGCCCGCCGGGGCAGCACCGCCCGGCGAGCAGGCGGCGCATCCGCGACATCCTCCGGCCGATCAGCTGCTGGCTGCGCCGGCCTCGGGGTTGCGCGAGTCGATCAGCACCTGGTGGCTTGCGCGGCCGGTGTGCCAGCCGCGGGCGCGGCGCCAGTTGCCGGCGCTGTCCATGTCCCAGGCGTTGCCGGGGTTGGTCCAGTGCACGCGCAGGCCCTCGCGGAGGACCTTGGCCTTGGCTTCGGGATCCAGGATGGGGGCGGCGATCTCGACGCGGCGGAACAGGTTGCGCTCCATCCAGTCGGCCGAGGAGATCCAGACATCCTCGGCGCCGTCGTTGTGGAAATGGAACACCCGCGAGTGCTCCAGGAAGCGTCCGATCACCGAGCGCACCCGGATGTTCTCCGACAGGCCGGCGATGCCCGGGCGCAGCATGCAGGGCCCGCGCACCAGCAGGCGGATCTCCACGCCGGCGCGCGAGGCCTTGTACAGCTCGCCGATCACCGTGGGCTCGACCAGGGCGTTCACCCGGGCCCAGATGCGCGCCGGCCTGCCCGCGCGTGCCAGGCGCGCCTCGTGGCGGATGGAGCGAATCAGCTTGTCCAGCAGCGAAAAGGGCGATTGCCACAGGCGGCGCAGCGGAGCGAACTTGGAGGAGCCGGTGATTTCCAGGAACACCTGGTTGACGTCGGCGCAGATGGCCTCGTCGGCGGTCATGAGCCCGAAATCGGTGTACAGGCGCGCGGTGCGGGTGTGGTAGTTGCCGGTGCCCAGGTGCACGTAGCGCCGCAGCTGCCCGGCGCGGCGCCCCAGACGCTCGCGGCGCACCACCATGAGCATCTTGGCGTGGCACTTGAAGCCCACCACGCCGTAGACCACGTGCGCGCCCTCGGCCTCCAGGCGCGCCGCCCAGTTGATGTTGGTCTCCTCGTCCAGGCGGG
>JAKBBK010000138.1 GCA_021808525.1 Pseudomonadota bacterium | reverse complement strand
CGCCCCACGGCCTTCGAGCACCCATCCCGCCCCGATCCATGCCACTACCCGAAGCCTTCTACCTGCAGACCGACGAGCAGGACTACGAGCCCACGATGGCGGCCGTGGGGCCCTGGGCTCCGGATCTGTTGCACGGAGGCCCGCCCATTGCCTTGCTGAGCCGCGCCATCCGCGGCTTCCAGGCGCGCGGGGACCTGCAGGTGGCGCGCCTGGGGGTGGAGATCCTCGGGCCCGTGCCGCTGGCGCCTTGCCATATCGAGCTGCGCATGGCGCGCCCCGGGCGCCGGGTCGAGCTGGTCGAGGCGAGCATGAGCGCGGCCGGGCGCGAGGTGCTGCTGGCGCGTGCCTGGAGACTGCAGCGCGAGCCGGGCTGCCTGGCGCCGGTACCCGATGCCTTCGATGTGCCCGCCTTGCCCGGCCCGCAGCCCCAGCAGTTTTTCGAGGGGGTGGAGCATTTTCCCTATGGCGACGCGATCGAGTGGCGGTTCACCCACGGCGGTTTCGACAGCCTGGGCCCCGCCACCGTGTGGGGTCGGCCGCGCATTCCCCTGGTGCGCGGCCAGGAGGAATCCGGCCTGGAGCGCCTGTTGCTGCTGCTCGACTCGGCCAACGGCCTGAGCGCCGAGCTGCCCGTGCACGCGTGGAGTTTCGTGCCGGTGGATCTGCAGCTCAGCCTCTACCGCGAACCTCGCCATCCCTGGATCGGCATCGACGCGCGCACCGCCCTCGATGCGGCCGGGGTGGGCACCAGCCACACCACCGTGTTCGACGCCGACGGCCCCTGCGGGCGCAGCCTGCACACCCTGTTCATCCGCCCGCGCTGAGGGGCGGCTCCTCCGGCGTCGCGAGCGCAGGCCGTCTAGCGCGATCGAGCGATGTCGGCTTCCAGCAGCATGCGGACGTAACGCGAACACGGCACGCCCGCGGCTGCCGCCTTGGCCTTGAACACGTATAGACGTTTGTCTACACATCCGCACATCGTGAGGGCTGTATCACACGTGCCGCAAGTACCAGCGCCTGCTGCCGCAGGTACGCCAGTCCTGTCGTGCGTTTCAGGTGAGGCTCCCGCAGGCCTTGCGCGGTTCCCCAGGACTGCGCGGGCCTCAGGCCCCGGCACCCGGCAGCGCGAAATCGCAGCGCACGAAGGGGTCGACCGCGCAGGTCACCAGGCTGGCCGTCTGCGCCACCTGGCGCGGGGTGGTCCAGGCGATGGAACGCAGCAACTGCGCCGCCGTGCCCTGGGGATGGAAGTTCCACTGGGCCGGCGCGAGGATCAGGCAGCGGGTGATGCGCGAGCCGTGGTCGAGTTCCACGCCATAGGCCAGCAGCCCGCGCGCGGTGTCGACCAGGCCCAGGCCTGCGGCCGCCTTCAGGGTGGGGGGCATGTCGGCCTGGCCCAGCCAGGCCAGCAGGGTCTCGGCCAGTTCCAGCAGGCGCGCGGCGAAGCGCGCGATCAGGGCGTAGGCCTGCGTACCCGCCTGCGCGAGATCGCGCAGCAGCGCCCGCTGTTGCAGCCTTGCCCAGGGCCCGGTCTCGCGGCAGGCTCCATGCCACACCGGGTAGGTCTGGAACTCCCCCGTCGGGTCGCCCAGCAGCCGCGCCGCGAACTCCCCCGGCGCCGGCTGGCTCAGCGGCGGCGGCAGCGCCACCGGGCCCAGCGCGAGCGGTTGCTCGGCCAGCCAGGCGATGCATCGCGCCGGCGTGGCCTGCGCGTGTTCGCGCGCCCAGCGCAGCAGCGCGTCGGCGCTGTCGAGGCCGAGGAACTCCTGGGCCGGCATGCCCAGGCTGTGCGTTTCCACGAGCTCGCGCAGCGCAGCCAGTGCGTGGGCCTCGGCGCGGGGAGCCTCCAGCGCGCGCGCGGCGGAGTCGATGTCCTGCAAGATGCGCTGATCGGGGGCCTGGCCCATGCACAGGGGCCAGTCGCGGTGCAGGGGCAGCAGGTGCTCGCGCAGACGCTCGAGCAGCAAGGGGCGCTGGTCGATCCAGACGTTGCGTCCGTGGTCCGGCTGCAGGGTTCCCAGGGCGGCCGCGGCGGCGGCCCTGTGCGCCTTGCCGCTGATGGAATACAGGCTGGGAAGCAGCGCCAGCGCCTGCTGCGCGTTGCGCCCGATGAGCATGCGATGCGCCTGCGAAGGGCGCCGGGGCAGGGGCTCCACGCGGGTGAAGCCGTCCCCGTCCGGGCGCAGCACCATGCGCAGACGATGTTCACTCAGCAGGGTGGCGGCCGCGGATGCGACGCCCAGTGCGGCCATCGAGTGGGGTCTCCGGACGACGCGCCGGCATGGCGCAGGGGGGTATGCGTAGCATAATCGACGGCGCGGCCGAGGCCCTGCCGGGCAGGGTCGGCAAGGCGTTCCGACGGGGAGTTTGCGCAATGCATGCAAGGACAGGATTCGGCGTCGGCGCGCGCTCGCTGGCGCGGCGCATGGGCCTGGCGCTGGTGCTGGCCGGAGTCGCGGCGGGCGCGCAGGCCGCGGGCTTTCGCGTGTGGAGCCCGACCCTGCGTGACGGAGTGGCCGCGCAGCAGCGCTACGACGGCCCTGGATGCGGAGGCTCCAACGTGTCGCCGCGCATCGAGTGGAGCGGGCTGCCTCGGGGAACCCGCAGCCTCGCGCTCACCGTGTTCGACCGCGATGCGCGCAAGGGCGCCGGCTGGTGGCACTGGGCCGTGGCGGATATTCCCGCGACGGCGAAGGGGCTTGCGCTGGGCGCGGGGGCGCGGGGAGGGGCCGGGCTGCCGGCCGGGGCGCGGCAGCTGCGCAGCAGTTTCGGCACGCAGGCCTACGGCGGGCCCTGCCCGCCGCCCGGCAGCGGCCGCCACCACTACGAGTTCACGCTTTGGGCATTGCCCGTGGCCCGCCTGGATCTGCCGGCCGACGCCGACGCGGCGCAACTGGCCTCGCGGGCTTCCGGGCAGGCCCTGGGCGTGGCGCGCATGCAGGTGCGCTACGGGCGCTGAGGGCGCCGAGGGCCTTCAGTCCTTCATCGAGGCGATGCGGTTGGCGCCGTCCAGCAGCGCGATGCGCGGGCGAAAGGCGCGAGCGGTGGCGTCATCCATGCTCGCGTAGGTGCAGATGATCAGCAGATCGCCCAGCGCGGCGTGGCGCGCGGCCGAGCCGTTGAGGGTGATGCTGCCGCTGCCCGCGGGCTCGGAGATGGCGTAGGTGCTCAGGCGCGCGCCGTTGGTGACGTTGTAGATCTCGATCTGCTCGCCGGGCAGGATGTCGCAGGCATCGAGCAGCGACTGGTCGATGCCGCAGGAGCCTTCGTAGTGCAGGTCGGCGCCGGTGAGGGTGGCGC
>JAKBBK010000065.1:14943-17117 GCA_021808525.1 Pseudomonadota bacterium | reverse complement strand
GACACCCCGCCGCGGCAATGACGGCCCTGGTTGTGCTCAGCGGTCGCTGAGGTAGTCACAGCGAGGTCGGCGTTCAGGAGAGGCCACGCCGTGATGACAACTATGGTTGACGGCACCAGGCTTGTCAACTATCGTTGACACATGCGATTGATTCGCCAGACGATCGAGTATGCGCAATGGTTCGACCGCTTGCGAGATCGACAGGCGCGCGCCCGCATCGACGTGCGAGTGCGGCGCTTGGGAATGGGCAACCCTGGTCAACACCGTGTGTTGCCCGGTGGTGTTGTGGAAATGAAGATTGACTATGGCCCCGGGTATCGCGTCTATTACACGTCACGAGGCTCGGAGCTGATTCTGCTTCTGATCGGCGGGGACAAGTCTTCGCAACAAGAGGACATCCGAACCGCTCTGCGAATGGTGAAGGAACTGGGATGACCATCAAGACGCTGCCGTGGGATTCAGCCAAGCACCTCGGGTCTGACGACGATCGCGTTGCCTATCTGAATGCCGCGCTTGACGAGGCCGGTGACGATCCCGCCTTCATCACTCAGGTCCTCGGTGACATCGCACGCTCGCGCGGCATCGAGCGCGTGGCACGCGAGACTGGCATGAGCCGGCAGGGTTTGTACAAGGCACTTTCCGCGGACGGCAATCCCGAACTGTCAACGCTGCTGAAAGTATTGCGCGCGTTGGGGATGAAGCTGCATGCCGAAGCTGCATAGGTCGAGATGCTGTCAAGCGCCAAGGACCCGCTGCGCAGGGTTTGCGCTCCCGCGGCCATGACCGCTCAGGGTCGAAAGCACCAGGCCGCGAGCGCTGAAAGCTGTTGCTCAGCGGGCTGCTGATGTCGGCGACCGTTGCCTGCTGCATTGCGGTCGCCGCCACAATCTGCGCCCAGCGCCCGCTTCGCCCGACTTGCGGCCGCCAGCGGCGTTCCCCAAATGGCTGAACGGGCTTTAGCTCGCGCACTCGGCGAGCGCGATCAGCCGGGCGAAGCGCGAGGGTGGGCAGCCGACTTCGCGCGTGAAGGCCGCGCTGAATGCCGGCAGGGATTGGTAGCCGCAGTCGAGGGCGATGTGGGCAAGCGCTTGGCGGTTCTCGATGAGAGCCTCCTTGGCGCGCGCGAGACGCCAGCGCTGCAGGTAGCGGATCGGGGTGTCGCCGAGCAACTGCTGAAAGCGCCTGGCGAATACGGAACGGGAAAGATGCGCGACCTGCGCAAGTTCGGCCACGGTCCAGGGATATGCGATGTCTTCGTGCATGGCGTGGAGGGCGCGGCTGAGCCTGGGGTCGGCAAGGCCGTCCAGCAGAGGGGCACGCACATCGGGAGCGCAGCCGCCGTGGCGTATGGACTCCATCAGGATGAGTTCCAGAAGGCGCTCCTGCATCAGGTCCGCGCCGGGGCGGCGGCCCGTGGCTTCCTCGCCGAGCAGGCCGAGCAGGGCTCGCAGTCGGTGGCCGGCTTCGGCACGCACGATCAGACGTCCGGGTAGGCAGGTCTCGAGCAAGGCCTTGTGCCGGGACAGGATGCTGAAATAGCCGCCGATCAGCCGGGCAAGTGGCCCGTCCCCGGCATCCAGATGGGTCACGCCCAGGTCGTCACGAGGAAGGTCCTCGCGCAACAGGGCCGGCACTTCGCTACCGTCGCCCAGACTCCAGGCCGGAGGTTCGCGCAGGAACAGGAAGCTGCCCTCGGATAGCCACTCGGCGGCACCCTGAGCCCGCAGCAGGCAGTCGCCCTGGATCACGAGGCAGAACACGATGCCGTCATGGCCAGGAAAGTCGATGCGCCAAGGGCCTCGGGCCTCCAGGCATTTCCAGCGCAGTGCCCGGGGATGAAGCAGGGACACCGTTTGGCTGAGCGGATCCACGTGGGACGATCTCAGAAGAAAACAGGACGCCAAAGTATAGAGCGTCCCAGCGATGCGCCATACCATCGACTTCGTTCTCAGATCTCATGCGTGGAGCGATCACGATGTCCCGACCCGAAGGCGTGCATGCCGGCAATTGGCGCAAGGCGCCGTTCTCCCCATGGGCTTTTCACCATGTGGACGAGGTCCTGCGCACCGAGGCGGTGGCGGCGGGCCCCGCCGTTCCGTGGGTGCAAAGGCCCGCATCCCTGGAGGCCTTCCGGCTGGCGCTGCCCGACGGCACCGTGCTGGGCCTCGAGCGCT
>JAKBBK010000065.1:0-14843 GCA_021808525.1 Pseudomonadota bacterium | reverse complement strand
CGAGCGCTATCTCAACGGCAATGGCCCCGATCGGCGTCATACCCTGATGTCGTCCAGCAAGGCGCTGCTGGGATTGATGGGCTCCTTGCTGGCGCATCGCGGGAGTGTGCAACTAGACACCCCCGCCACCGAGTACCTGCCCGATCTCGCGGACAGCGGCTACGCAGGCGCGACCTTGCGGCAGTTGCTGGACATGCGCAGCGGAGTGAGGCTGGACGCGGAGCGGCAGAGCGCTTACGAGGCGGCCGTTCACTGCGATCCGACGATGCCCGCGGCACCGGGCCTGCATGCATTGCTGGCCGGCGTGAGCGCGGCCCCGCACGCACACGGTGGGGTATTCGACTATGTGTCGGCCAACTCGGATCTGGCGGCCTGGATTCTGGAGCGGGCCACCGGGCGGCCCTTTTCGGCGCTGGCGTCGGATCTGTTGTGGCAACCCGCCGGGGCGCAAGACCCAGCGCGATTGATCGTCGACGGGCATGGCGCGGCCTGGGCCGCCGGAGGCTGGTGCACCACGGCCCGGGATCTCGCGCGGGTGGGGCATTGGTTGCTGAACCAGCAAGGCTCCTTACTGGACGATCTGCTCCATGGCGGCGACCCGGCAGCCTGGCGCGACGGCGCCTGGGGTCAGGCATTCGCGGGGGTGTCGCGCGAAATGAGCTATCGCGCCGGCTGGTTCGCGGTGCATCGGGAACCAGAGTACCTGTTCGCCATGGGGGTGCATGGTCAGAACCTGTTCGTCGACCCAGCCAGCGGCGTGATCATCGTCAAGTTCTCCTCCCAGCCGGAGCGCGTCGATGGGAAACTCCTCGGCTGGACTCATCTGGCCGTGCGATCCCTGTTCCGACTGTTGGGAGCACCGGCCCGGACGGTTTCCGGCTGATTGCGACGCATCAGCATGGCCAGCTTGCGCATCGCGACCGTCTCGAGCATGGCATGCGCGGGCTTTTTCGTGGGCGCTGCTTGCCGGCCAGGCCGCGGGCGGTGGCCTGCCCATCGGCGCAGCTCCTCGCCGCCTCCAATGGCCTCGCGGGCGCGCCGCGATTGCGCGGCGTCAAGGCGTGACGTCTCGCCGCGACTTTCAATCGGCGCATGGACGGATCGAATCGGTGGCGGATGAAGCCGACGTGGCGGGAGGCCCCGCGGCGGTGGGCGCGACCCGGCGTGGCCGCGGGCCTGGCGCTGCTGTGCGCCGGGCTTGGGGCGTGCGCGAGCCTGGTCAAGGGATCGGCGCAGACCATCGCGATTCGCACCGATCCGCCCGGCGCGGCCTGCACGCTGACGCGCGCCGGCCTGGATATCGGCGACGTCGATCCGACGCCGGCGACGGTGTCGGTGTTCAAGTCCGGCGAGCCGATCCTCGTGCAATGCCGCAAGCCGGGCTACACGCCGGCAACGACGACCCTGGGAGCCGGCTTCGAAGGGGCGACCGTCGGCAACATCATGTTCGGCGGGCTGATCGGCGTGTTCGTCGACATGGGCAGCGGAGCCACCCACGAGTACCAGAAGGCGGTGTCGATCGCGCTGATCCCCGAGGCCTTCGCGTCGACCGCGGCGCGCGACGCCTTTTTCGACGGCCTGCGCGGGCGCTTCCTCGAGGAATGGAATGCGGGCCTGCGGCAGGTCGAGGCCGGTTGCGCCGAGCCGGACTGCGCGCGGCGCATCCAGGCCGCCAAGGCGCTGCGCGATGCGCGGCTGCAGGAGATCGAACAGGCCCGGCGCGACGCGCACATCGGAATGCAGGGCGCGGCGGGGCCGCCCGCCCGCGGCGGTGAACCAGGGAGACGACCATGACGATGACGAATGCAGGCAGCGCGCGCCCGGGGTGGCGGGGCATGCTGGTGGTCGCGGCCTTGCTGCTGTCGGGCTGCGCCTACAGCGTCGGCTACAACTCCACCTACCTGCCTGCGCCGGCGGCCGGCGCGAGCGGAGAACGCGTCGCCGGGGAAGTCCTGATCTACATGCCGCAGCAGGATGTGGATTGGGTGTACTCCGGGCACCCGACGAGCTTCACCGCGAGCGCCACGACGCTGAGCATTCCCCTCGGAAGCATCACGCAGCAGATCGCGGTCCGGGTGTTCGCGCGGGACTTCTCCAGCGTGCAGGCGGTGACCTCGCTGGAGGGACGCTCGGGCTATCTGGTCGAGGTGCAACCGAAGGTCAGGCACTTCGAGTACGCATACAACCAGCTGCGCAATCTCGGCTTCGCGATCACGCCGGAGGTCTCGCTGGAGCTTCATGTGCTCGCCCGGGATCCGGCCGGGAAGGTCGTCCTCGACAAGGTCTACGAATCGGGCTTGGTCCAGGGAGAGACCTATATGGCCAGCGCCAGCCCGGCGGAGAAGACCAACACCGCCGTGCACCAGGTGCTCTGGCGCCTGCTGTCGCAGGCAGCGACGGACATCCGGGCCGCTCATGCGGGCCCATGACGCATTCTCATCCACCGCGCCCCCGGGCAGCCAGGTCGAGGCCTTGCTGCCCGGTGCCTATTTTCACGATGCCTGGGCCATTTCCGCCGCGCAGCCGGAGCTCGACGCGCTGGGCCAGTTCCTGCGCATGGTGAGGAAGACCCCTGGGTGGGTCGATCGGCTCATGGCGCTTCGCAACGCCTTGGTCGGCCTCGTGGGTCTGAAGGACCTGGGGGGCCTGGCCATGATCGACCCGGAAAAGGGCTCCGCGGACTATGTGCCCGGCGATCGCGTGGGCATCTTCACCCTGCTTTCGATCCAGGAAGGGGAGGTGCTCCTGGGCGACGACGACAGGCACCTCCGGGTGGTCGTGTCGGTGCACAAGGGTGCGGGCGCGGACGCGGACGCGGGCCGGACCCTGGTCACGATCACCACCGTGGTCCACGTGAAGAACTGGCTGGGTCGCCTGTACATGCTGCCGGTGACCCCGGCGCATCGCCTCATCGGGCGCACGATGATCCGGGCCGTGGGCAGGACGGCCTGATCCATGGGGCAGGCTGCGGTGCCCGGCGTCAAGTGGTGCAAACACTCGCAACAAAATATGACCGAGGTCCCTCCTGTCCCGGAAAGTCGATAAATTGGCCCATTCGTTGTTCCCATCAACCGCGGGTGATGTGTCGCCTGCGCATCCAGGGGGCGACGTTGGGCTGCGACCGGACAACTGGCATCAGGAACTCGAGGGAAGCGATGAGACAAGCGGCGGTGCCGAAGCCTCGCGAATGGCCGGCGGACGACGCCCCGGCCGGGGCGGATGACGCCGGCCTGGCCTGCCTGGTGCTGATCGCGCGTCTGCATGATCTGCCGGCGGACATCCTGTCCCTGCGCGATCATCTGGCGCGCCCCAGCGGCGCGCTCAGCCCCATCGACCTGCTGCTGGGGGCCAAGGCCCTGGGCCTGAGCGCGCGTGCCGTCACCCTGCATCCGCCGGCGCTGGAGCCGGCGCAGCTGCCCTGCATGGCCCTGGTTCCCGACGGCAGGCATTTCGTGCTGGCCCGGCTGGAGTCGGGCAAGGCCCTGGTGCTGGATCCCGCCAACGGGCGCGACGACCTGCTGGACGGCGCCCAGCTGTCGCTGCGCTGGGACGGCGAGGCCATCGTGTTCGGCTCGGCCGACCAGGCGCCCGCTCCGACGCCGCTGCCGCGCGGACCGCGGGCCTGGCTGCAGGGCCTGGGGCGCCTGCTGGGCTTCCTGTTCGGCGCCTGAGAGCGCCTCGGGCCTGCGCCCGGGCACCGCGGGCCGGAAATTCTGCGCCCCTGCCCGCCTTGTGGGCGTTAGGCCCTGGCGCCGAGCGGGGATGCATGCCCATGGGATAGTGAAACCTCGCCGCGCCGGGGCCGCCTCGCGCGCCCCCAGGATTCGAGGATTCCCGCCATGCGCAAACTTGCCTTCGCCGCGCTGCTCCCCGCGCTGCTCGCCGCTTCGCAGCTGCCGGCCGATGCCACCGTGGTCCAGGTGCAGATGGTGAACAACACCGAGTACGGCATCGATTTCAGCCTGCAGATGGCCAATTACGTGCACGGTGAAATGGTCAACCGCATGTTCCTGGGCCAGGAACAGACCCGCCAGATCGACTACATCCCCATTCTGCTCGGGCAGGGTTCGGTCACGCCCTTCGCGCGGTACAGCATCACTCCGCCCAACTACGGTCTCGATGCCATCAGCCTGAACATGCGCATGCGCTACACCTGGAACGGCGGCTACAACTGGGACTACCAGGAGCTGGGCATGCTCAGCAAGCTGTTCGGCGTGCCGCACGAGTGCGACATGCACGCCGCCGGCCCCATCTCCGACGGGCAGACCGTGCTGCTGGATTTGCGCAAGGCGGGCTTCTGGCCCTACCTGCTCAGCGAGGTGCTGCCCAACGGCGATTCCTGCACCTTCTACCTGAGCGTCAACTACGGCCCCGTGCTGTGGGGCGAGACCCGCGCGGCCCCGGGCGCGGCGTCGCCCGGGCTGCGCGATGTCCCCGGCGTCGGCCGCGCCATGACCGGCGCCGAGCTCGCCCGCGCGGACCCCGCGCTGCACGCGCAGCTCGACGAGGACTACCTGCGCGCCACCGGCATCGATCTGCGCGCCGTGCGCGCGCGCAACCAGGCCGCGGGCTCCGGGCCCGCCGCTCCCTGAGGGCGCTTGCCGAGGCCGCCGCTGCTGCATCCGGCCCCATGAGACTCCCCCCCGAGACTCCCCCCATGACACGTCCCCCGATGAAAACGCTGCTGCTGGTCGCGTTGCTCACCTGCTCCCCGTTCGAGGTCCATGCCGCGCAAGTGCAGGTGCAATTGCTCAACGCCACCAAGCTGCCTTTCGACTACAGCCTGCAGATGGCCCATTACAGCTACGAGCACGCCACCTTCCGCGTGTACCTGGGCAAGCAGCTCACACCCTGGATCGGCTACGAGCCGATCCTCGGCCCCGCCGAGGTCAGCCCCTTCGTGACCTACGTGACCACCGGGCCCGGCGAGGGCAGCGATGCGATCTCGCTGAACCTGCGGGCGCGCGCGGGATGGACCGAGCAGACCGGCTGGCGCTACCTGCGCTTCGGCATGCGAAACAAGATCGGCGGCGGCCCCCATGGCTGCGACCTGCACGCCGGCGGCCCCATCCACGACGGCGAAACCATCCTGCTGGATTTGCGCAAGCACTGGTTCTGGTCCTACGCGCTGCACGAGATCCTGCCCAACGGCGATTCCTGCACCTTCTACCTGAGCGAGGAATTCGGGCCGGTGGTGTGGGGCCCGGCGCAGGCCGGCCCGGCATCGGGCGCAGCGGGCGAATCCTCCGCCCCCGCGGCGTCGTCCCCCCCGGATTCCCGGCGCATGCTGGACATTCCCGGTGTGAGCCGGGCGCTGAGCGGCGCCGAGCTGGCCGTGCAGGCTCCCTCGCTGCGCGATCAGCTCGATGCCGACTACCTGCGTGTCACCGGCGTGGACCTGCGGGCCGTGCGCGCCCGCAATGCCGCGGCCGCGCGAGCACAGCGCACCGATCAACCGCGCACCGACTAGCCGCGCACCGATCAGCTCCGAGCCGATCAGCCGCGAGCCGATCAGCCGCGGGCCGCGCCGTCGGCCTGCGCCAGCCGCAGGCGCCCGGGGTTCCAGGCGGCGTGCAGCAGCAGCGCCGCCGCCGCGAAGGCCGCGCCGGCCAGCACCACCGCCAGCCAGCCGCCCAGCGCCCAGGCCTGGCCCGCCACCAGCGTGCCGGCCGAGCCCCCGAGGAAATACAAGGTCATGTAGACCGCGTTGATCCGACTGCGGGAAGCCGCGTCGAGGGAGAAGATCCGCGTCTGGTTGGCGATGTGGGCCCCCTGCACCCCCATGTCCAGCACGACCACGCCCAGGACCAGCCAGGCCAGGGACTGCGCGCCGAAAGCGAAGGCGCCCCAGGCCGCCAGCACCGCGGTGAGGCCGAGGAACATCACGCGCCGGGGACCGCCCGGCTGGTCGGAACGCCGCCCCGACCAGGGCGCCACGACGGCGCCGGACAGGCCCAGCAGCCCGAACAGGCCGGCCACGGCCGGCCCCAGGTGGTAGGCGGAGCTGGCCAGCAGCGGGGTCAGACCCACCCAGAACACGCTGAAGGCCCCGAAGAACAGCCCCCCCACGATGCCGGCCGCGCGCAGCTGGGGATGGCGCGCGAACTGCATCAGGGTCGAAGCCAGGAGTTGCGGATACCCCCTTGCCGAAGGGTCGTCCGGCGCCAGCCGGGGCACCACGCGCCAGAGCATGAGCAGCGAGCCCAGGTTGAGCAGCGCGGCCAGGCCGTAGACCATGCGCCAGCCCAGCCATTGGCCCAGGAATCCGGCGAGCACCCGCCCGCCGAGGATGCCCACCAGCAGCCCGCTCATCACCAGGCCCACCGAGCGGCCGCGGCGCTCGGCCGGCGCCAGGTGCGCGACCAGGGGAATGATCTGCTGCGCCACCGAGGCCGTCAGGCCCACGCCCAGGCAGGCAGCGGCCATCAGGGTCACGCTGGGCGCCAGGGCGGTGCACACCAGCATCAGCACCAGCGCGATGCCCATGCCCAGGATGACGCGATGGCGGGGGTAGCGGTCTCCCAGGGGGCCGGTGCCGATCAGCCCGGCGGCGTAGCCCAGCTGCGTGGCCGCCGGTACCGAGGAAATGCCGCTGACCGAGCTGTGGAAGGAGGTCGCCAGCTGATCCAGCAAAGGCTGCGCGAAGTAGATGTTGGCCACGGCGACGCCGCAGGCCATGGCCATCAGGGGCAGGAAGCCACGGGGCAGCGGCGGGACATGGGCGGGCGATGCGCCGGGCGAAGGCTTCGGACGAGCGATGGAGGACATGAAGGGGAGGGCGGCGCCGGGTGCCGCGCAATGCAGGGGCCTTGCACGAAGGCGCGCAGGCCGAAGCCTAGCGGCACGGCACGTTGTAAGCAGGTGTTGCGGGCGCATGCGCGGCCCCGGGCCCGCATCGGCGACAATGCGCGCTTTGCCCAGCGCAGCCATGTCCGAGCCATCCCGATCCAGCCCCGCCGCAGCCTGCGACCTCGCGGTGGTGGGGGCGGGCGCCGCGGGCATGATGTGCGCCGCCGTGGCCGCGCAGCGCGGACGTCGCGTGGTGTTGATCGAGCACGCCCGGCGCATCGGCGAGAAGATCCGAATCTCCGGAGGCGGGCGCTGCAATTTCACGAACATGTCGACGGGGCCGCGCCATTACGTAGGGCGCGACCCCGGCTTCGCGGCGCAGGCGCTGCAGGCCTACACGCCCCGTGACTTCATCGGCCTGGTGCGGCGCCACCGCATCGCCTTCCACGAAAAGCACCGCGGTCAGTTGTTCTGCGACCAGGCGGGCGGCGCCATCGTGGACATGCTGCGCGCCGAGTGCGAGCGCGGCGGCGTGCGCTGGCTGCACCCTTGCCGGGTGCACGCGCTGCGCCCGGGCACGAAGGGCTTCGAACTCGACACCGACGCCGGGGCACTGCGCGCCTCGCGGGTGGTCGTGGCCACCGGAGGCCTGCCGGTGGCCGCCATCGGCGCCACCGACTGGGCCCTGCGCCTGGCGCGCTCGCTGGGCCTGGAGGTGGAAACCCCGCGCCCGGCCCTGGTGCCGCTGCGTTTCGCGGCGGAGGATTTCGCGCCCTTTTCGCAACTGGCGGGGGTGGCGCTGCAGGTGCGTGCGAGTTGCGAGGGCGTCGAGTTCGACGAGGACCTGCTGTTCACCCACCGCGGCCTGTCCGGGCCGGCCGTGCTGCAGGTTTCCAGTTACTGGGAACCGGGGCGGTCGCTGCGCTTCGACCTGGGCGCCGGCGCCGACCTGGGCGGCCTGTTGCGCCAGGCCCAGCAGGGCTCGCGCCAATCCCTGCTGAGCGTGCTGGCGCAGGCGCTGCCGCGCCGCCTGGCACAGGCCTGGCTGGAGCAGCAGGGGCTGGACGGAGCGCGGCGCGTGGCCGAGACCGGACGCGCCGCGCTGGAGCGCCTGGCCGGGGCGCTGAGCGCCTGGTCGCCGCGGGCCACCGGCACCGAGGGCTGGAACAAGGCCGAGGTGATGCGCGGCGGCGTGGCCACGCAGGAGCTGGACCCGCGCAGCCTGGAAGCGCGGCGCGTGCCGGGCCTGCATTTCATCGGGGAGGCGGTGGACATCACCGGTTGGCTGGGAGGCTACAACTTCCAGTGGGCCTGGGCCAGCGCCCACGCGGCGGCCCGCGCGGTCTGAGCCGGCGAGGGTCGCCCGCAAGGGGCGGGAGCCTGGACGCCAGCCCGGCCGGCTCAGGCCTCGCGCCAGTTCCAGTGGTATTCGCGGCGCAGCCCGCCCAGGGGCTGGCGCTGAAGCTCCAGCACATGCATGCTGCCGTCGTCATCGGCGCGCAGCAGGGTGGAGCAGCGGGTGCCGTAATCCGGCAACTGGATGAAGGGCGCCGACAGCCCGCGGCTCCACTGCTCGGACAGTTGCAGACCCTCGGGCGGCGCCGGGATCTGCTCGTCCGGGGCGGGATGCGGGTCGGCCAGGCAATCGAGCAGGAACTCGAATTCGGGGCCGGGCTCGGCGGGCACCCGGGAGCCCCGCTCCTCGGCCTGCACGCACCGCGCCACGCCCTGCTTGAGGCGCAGCACCTTGGGCCAGGGCGTGTCCAGCGCCGCGTTGGACAGGCCGTGCACCCCCGGCTCCACCTCGGCGAAACCCGCGCGATTGGACACCCAGGCCATGCTGCCGCGGCGCAGGTCGGCCAGCAGCAGGTTGAAACCGGCATAGGCCTGCATGCCCAGCCGCAGCTCGGCGGCCCAGGCCAGCGGATCGGGAGCCTTCCAGGGGCGTTCATCCAGCGGATGGCGGCCGCGCAGGAAGCGCAAGGGCAACTCGCCGCGTGAAGGCCTTGCGGCGTCGCGCGGCCCGGGCTCGCGCACATTGGTCAGCGCGGCCAGCAGGCCGTCGCGCCGCAGGCCCAGCCAGGTGCCGCCGCCCTGCAGGTCGCGCCCGGCCAGCAGTGGGGGAAGGCCCTCGTCCGGGCTGTCCCACCAGTGCATGGGGCTGGCCGGACGCTGCAGCCATTCATCACGGTTGGCGGCCAGCAGCAGGGTGCGCCGTCCCCCCGGTTGCCAGGACCAGGCGATCAGGCACATGGCGCCTTCAACCGGCCGCGGGCAGTTCGTAGGGCAGGTGGCCCAGGCGCAGTGCCGGGCCCTGGGCCTCGCGCAGGTGCAGCGCGGCCTGCGCGGCGGCCTCGAGCTTGAGCTCGGCCAGGCCCTCCCAGCCGCCGCCTGGCGAGGGCGCGGCGCCCACCACCAGACCGCAGGGCTGGCCCGGGTCGGCGGCGCTGTACACCTCGTCGCCCGCCTGCATGGGCTGCTCGCCCTGCACGGCGAAGGTGCGGCGCTTGATGCTGCCGCGGTACTGGGTGCGGGCGACGATTTCCTGGCCGGGGTAGCAGCCTTTGTGGAAATCCACCGCTCCCAGGACCTCATAGTTGAGCATCTGGGGCACGAACTGCTGCGCGGTGGCGGCGCTGACATGGCCGATGCCCGCGCGAAGTTCGGCCAGGCGCCAGGCCTGCTCGGACCCGCGGGCCAGGCCGGACAGCGGCGCCCAGTCCTCCAGCGCCTGCTCGGCGACCAGCAGGGTGCGCCGCAGGCCGGGCGCGTCGGGCAGGCGTATGGCCGTGGCCGGGCCTTCGCGCCGCGTGCCCCAGACCGCCAGTGCCTCGCCTGGCAGCGAGGAGGGGGCATCGGCGGGCTCCAGCAGGCCGTACACGCGGCGCTGGGCGCGCGCGTCCTCCAGGGTGCATTTCAGGCGCAGGATGTACATGCGCAGGCGCTTGAGGGTGGGCTCCAGCAACTCGGCGTCGAGCAGCAGGGCGATGGAGTCGTCGGCTTCGCGCCAGAGCAGGAAATCGGCCAGCATGCGGCCTTGGGGCGTGCACAGCGCGGCCATGCGCGCGGTGGCCTCGGGCCAGTTGCGAAGCTCCTGGGTGAGCTGGGCGTGCAGCAGGTCGACGGCCTGCGGGCCGCGCGCGAGCAGGATGCCCGCGCCGGGCAATTCGATCAGGGAGGGGGACATCGGGCTGGACGGCGGCAAGGCCGGCTGGCTGGCATCGGGAGTAGGTCGGCTAGTATAGGAATCTGATCCGAAACCTGCCCGCCGCGACCTGGAGCGCGCAAGGGCGGTCCTTGCCGCAATCGCGCCGCGGTGCGCTTCCTGGAATCGAGTGAAAGGCTTGAAATCGCGTTGGCCGGCGCGCCTTGTGGCGCTCATGTTCGTGGGGGCCGTGGCCGCCGCCGCCGGATTCGTCGGCTGGGCCGTGGCGCCCATACGCCTGGCGAATTCCCCGCTGGACTTCACGGTGCGTCTGGGCAGCCCGGCGCGCAGCGCGGCCGCGCAGATCCGCGCGCAGGGCGCCGACCTGTCTCCGCGCCTGTTCTACTGGCTGGCGCGCCTGAGCGGCGAGGGCACCCAGCTCAAGGCCGGCAGCTACGAGGTGGAGCAGGGCATCACGCCCTGGCAGTTGCTGCGCAAGATGGCGCGCGGCGACCAGTCCCTGCTGGCCCTGACGGTCCCCGAGGGCTGGACCTTCGCCCAGTTCCTGGCCGCGGCCGACAAGGCGCCCGACCTGGTGCACGACGCGGCGGGCCTGAGCCCGCGCCAGATCATGCAGCGCATCGGCGCGCCGGCCGACCTGGATCCCGAAGGCGAGTTCTTCCCCGACACCTACCTGTACGGCCGGGGCAGCTCGGAGCTGGCGCTGCTGCGGCGCGCCTACCGGCTGATGCAGCGCGAGCTCGCGCAGGCCTGGGCCGGGCGCGAGCAGGGCCTGCCCCTGCAGGACCCGCGCCAGGCGCTGACCCTGGCCTCGATGGTCGAGAAGGAGACCGGCCGCCCGGGTGACCGCGCCCGCATCGCCAGCGTGTTCGTCAACCGCCTGCGCGCCGGCATGCCCCTGCAGAGCGACCCCACGGTGATCTATGCGCTGGGCAGCGCCTACCAGGGCCACCTGAGCCACAAGGACATGCAGGTGGCCTCGCCCTACAACACCTATGTGCACGCCGGGCTTCCGCCGGGGCCCATCGCGCTGCCGGGGGCCGCCGCGCTGCAGGCCGCGCTGCACCCGGCGGACGGGCGTGCCCTGTATTTCGTGGCGCGGGGCGACGGCAGCAGCGTGTTTTCCGACACCCTGGCCCAGCACGACGCCGCGGTGAACCGTTATCTGTTGCAGGCGCACCGCGCATCCCGGGCGTCCGGCGCTTCCAGGGCTTTGGGGGCGGCGTCCGCATCGTCGGGCGCGTCGGATGCCTCCGCTTCGACCGGTGAGCGCCGGCGCCAACTCTCCCGTTGAGGCCAGAACCTTGAAGACTCCCTCGTCACGCGGTGTGTTCATCACCCTCGAAGGCATCGACGGTGCCGGCAAGAGCAGCCAGTTCAGCGCCCTGGTCGAGACCCTGCGAGGCCTGGGGCGCGAGGTCGTGGCCACGCGCGAGCCGGGTGGCACGCCCCTCGGGGAACGCCTGCGCGAACTGGTGCTCAACGAGCCCATGAGCACCTCCACCGAGGCGCTGCTGGTGTTCGCGGCGCGCCAGGAGCATGTGTTGCACGTGATCGAGCCGGCCCTGCTGCGCGGGCAGGACGTGGTCTGCGATCGCTTCACCGATGCCACCCTGGCGTACCAGGGGGCCGGCAAGGGCATCCCCCGCGACCGCCTGGAGGCGCTGGCCCACTGGGTGCACCCCGGCCTGGAGCCGGACCTGACCGTGCTGCTGGACCTGCCCGCCGGAACCGCCGCGCGGCGCATGCGCGAACAGGGGCGCCAGGGCGACCGCTTCGAGCGCGAGCCGGAGGAGTTTTTCGGCAGGGTGCGCCGGCAATACCTCGAATTGGCACGCGAGCAACCCCAGCGCTGGCGTGTGATCGACGCCTCGCGCAGCCTGGAAGAGGTGCGTGAAGACGTGATCCAGAATCTCAAGAACTTCCTGGAACTCTAGGAAAACGATGGATTTTCCGGCGACATTGCTGCATGGATCCCGGGGCACCGGGCTGTGGGAATCCCTGCTGGAGGCGGCGGCGGGGCTGCTGTGCGAGGCGCCAGGCAGGGCCCTGGTGCCCTGGCAGGCGCGCGCCTGCGGTGTCTGCGCGGGCTGTCACCTGGTGCGTGCGGGAACCCATCCGGACCTGCGCGTGGTGGTGCCGCCGGCGCTGGGCGCCGAGCTGGGCGTGGGCGCCGAGGAAGCCGGCGAGGGCGGGCAGGGCGAAGCCAGATCGGCTGCTGGCGGGCGCGAGATCGGCATCGAGCAGGTGCGCACGCTGATCGATTGGGCGCAGGGCACCAGCCATCGCGGGGGGCCGAAGGTGGCGGTGGTGCATCCCCTGGACGCGATGGCCGCGCCGGCCGCCAATGCTCTTCTGAAAGTACTTGAAGAACCGCCTGCTTCGCTTTGTTTTCTCACGGGAACCCATCAGCTGGACCGGGTGCTGCCCACCCTGCGCAGTCGCTGTCGCCTGCGCGCCTGGGCCCGGCCGGACCCGCAGACGGCGCTGGCCGAGTTGCAGCGCCGCGGCCAGGCCGACGCGCAGGCGGTGTTGCACTGGAGCCGGCGCGCCGTGTTCGACGCGGATCCCGCGCGCGGCCTGGAGTGGACGCGTCGCCTGGTGCAGCAGCTGGCCGCCGGCCGGGTGACCCAGCTCGACGGCGTCACCCCCGCGCAGGCCCTCGAATCCCTGCAGAAACTGACCCTGGACCTGGTGCGCGTGCGCTCGGGCCTGGCCCCCAGCTACCTGGCGGAGCTGGACGCGCCGCTGCGTCGTCTGGCCGGGCAGGGCGACACGGGCGCCTGGCTGCAATGGTGGCAGCGCCTTGCGCAGGCCGCGCGCACGCCGGACTTCCCCGTGCACGCGGGGCTCGCGGTACAGGCCTGGGTCGTAGAATTGCAGCAACTTTGCACCTCGGGGGCGAACTGATATGGCCACTTCCCACGCAGCCGGCGCCGGCGCCGCGAGTTCGACCTCGCGGCCCAGCGTGATCCAGCTCGCGATCAAGGAAAAGCCCGCGCTCTACGCCGCCTACATTCCCTATTTTCCCGACGGGGGAATCTTCATTCCCACGCCTCGCGAGCACAAGCTGGGCGACGATGTCTACCTGCTGCTGACGGTGATGGACAACCCGCAGCGCTTCCCGATCGCCGGCAAGGTGGCCTGGATCACCCCGGCGAACGCCGCCGGCAACCGCACGCAGGGCATCGGGGTGCAGTTTCCCGCCGACGAGAAGGCCAAGCAGTTGCGACGCCTGATCGAGGAAATCCTCGGCCCCGCCGCCGAGGCGAACAACCGCCCCACCCACACGCTGTGAGCCCCGCGCGCGCCCGCGGCGCGCGCGCTCCACGGTGGCGCGGCCCGATGGGGCCGCGCATTGCCTGCCTGCCCCGGACATGCCCCTGACCGATTCGCATTGCCACCTCAATTTCCCCGGCCTGCGCGAGCGCGAGGACGAGATCCTGGCCTCCATGCGCGAGCATGGGGTGCTGCGCGCGCTGAACATCAGCACCCAGGTCGCCGAGTTCGACCAGGTGCTGGGCTTCGCCGAGCGCCATGCCCATGTCTGGGCCACCGTGGGCGTGCATCCGGACACCGAGCATGAGCCCGAGGTCGACCAGGCCACGCTGGTGGCGCGGGCGCGCCATCCCAAGGTGCTGGCCCTGGGCGAGACCGGGCTGGACTATTACCGCCTGGAAGGCCGCAGCCATGCCGACATGCAATGGCAGCGCGATCGCTTCGCCGTGCACATCCAGGCCGCGCGCGAAGTGGGCAAGCCGCTGGTGATCCACACCCGGGCGGCGGCCGACGACACGCTGGCCATGCTGCGCGAGCAGGGCGCCGCAGATTGCGGCGGGGTGTTCCACTGTTTCACCGAGTCCTGGGAGGTGGCCCGCGCGGCCCTGGACCTGGGCTTCTACATCTCCCTGTCGGGCATCCTGACCTTCAAGAACGCGAAAGACCTGCAGGAGGTGGCGAGGAAACTGCCCGAGGACCGCATCCTGGTGGAGACCGACAGCCCCTACCTGGCACCGGTCCCGCACCGCGGGCAGACCAACCAGCCCGGCTACACGCGCTACGTGGCGCGTTTCCTGGCGGGGTTGCGGGGCTGCGAGGAGGCGCGGGTTGAGGAATTCACGGAGTCCAATTTCGATAGGCTTTTCAAGCCGGTAGCGCATTGAGTTCAAGTAGGAAATGAACACCGTACAAACACTGTCGACGCGTCGCCGGCTGCTCGGCGCGGCGCTCGCGCTGGGGGTGCTGGGTCTGGGGGCCGCGGGGCTTGCGCCGGCCCGTGCCGGTGCCTTCACGGATTTTTTCCGGGCCCTGCAGACCGATGACGTGGGCGCGGTGCGCGACTTGCTGCGCCAGGGCTTCGATCCGAACGCGGTGGATCGCCAGGGCAACAGCGCGCTGTACCTGGCGCTGCAGAACCATGCGCTGAAGGTGGCCAAGGTGCTGATCGAGCAGCCGGGGCTGCATCCGGATCAGCGCAATCCGGAGGGAGAGACGGCGCTGATGATCGCCTGCCTGCGGGGTGATTCGGAGCTGGCCGAGGCCCTGGTGCGGCGCGGCGCGCAGGTCAATCCGCCGGGCCATGCGCCAGCCTGGTCGGCCTTGTCCTACGCCGCGACCAACGGCCACGACGACCTGGTGAAGTTCCTGCTGGCCCATGGGGCGCGGGTGAACCAGCAGGCCCCGAACGGCACCACGCCGCTGATGATGGCGGCGTATTTCGGCCATGTCTCGACCGTGCGCCTGTTGCTGGCCGCCGGCGCCGACCCGAAGCTGCGCAATGGCTTGGGCTTCACGGCCATGGACCTGGCGATGAAGCAATCCCACAAGGACACCGCCGAGCTGCTGGGCCGGGCGCTGGACCAGGGACGCAAGCCGGGCCAGTGGTAGC
>JAKBBK010000137.1 GCA_021808525.1 Pseudomonadota bacterium | reverse complement strand
TCGGACTGCGCGGCGCCGCTGGGGATGGTCAGCCCGCTCTTGCGCGCGCCATCGGTGTTGACGCCGCTGGCGCGGATCACGCCGTGCACGGTGTCGCCGTCGCGCAGCGCCTGCGCCAGCGGCTTGAGCAGCAGCAGCGCGCCGCCTTCGGCGCGAACGTAGCCGTCGGCGCCCTCGGCGAAGGGGCGGCAGCGGCCTTGGGCCGACAGCATCGAGGCCTTGGTGAAGCCGACGAAGGGGTAGGGGTGCAGCAGCAGGTTCACTCCGCCGGCCAGCGCCATGCCGCACTGGCCCTGGCGCAGCACCGAGCAGGCGTGGTGCAGCGCGACCAGCGACGACGAGCAGGCGGTGTCCACCGCCACGCTGGGCCCGCGCAGGTCGAACACGTAGGACAGGCGGTTGGCGGCAACGCTCATGGTGTTGCCGGTCATGGTGTGCGCGCCGAGTACCGACAGGTCGTCGAGCACGCGCATGCCGTAGTCGAGCCCGGAAATGCCCAGATACACGGCGCAGTCGCTGCCGGCTGCGGCCGACGGCTTGATGCCGGCGTGCTCGAAGGCCTGCCAGGCCAGTTCCAGCAGCAGGCGTTGCTGCGGGTCGAGCAGTTGCGCCTCGCGGGGCGAAATGCCGAAAAAGCCGGCGTCGAAGGCGTCGATGTCGCTCAGCACGCCGGCGTCGAAGCCGATGCTGCGCCCGGGCTCGGCGCGCCGCGGGTGTTGCAGCTCCTGCGTGGCCCAGCGCGCCGGGTCGATCCGGGTGACCAGATCCCTGCCGTCGAGCAGCGCGTTCCACAGCTCCTGTTCGTGCTGCAGGTCGCCAGGCAGGCGGAAGGCCATGCCGACGATCGCGATGGCGCTGGCGGGGTCGAAGGTGGTCAAGATGGTGCGGTGTCCGGCTGGCCGAGGCAAGTCAGCGCGCCGCCTGAAGCCGGGGCTTCAGGGCCGGGGGGCAGTGCCCGTCTGGGTGCGCGAATGTCCTCGGTTTGTCACAAAAACGATGTTTTTGTGATACTTATTGGAGAAATGTCGTTGGCGAACCGTTAAAGCAACTAGTTGTTCAGGGTAATTTACCAGCGTCATGTGACAGAAACTCTGACAAGCCGAAGGATGTTCGGCGTCGATTAGCTGGAATGCGGTGTGCCATTGCGGCGAGGAAACGCGCGGGAATCGTCCCTGTGGCGCGTAAATGCTTGATTTTCGGGACGCGCGGCAGCGTACTCAGGGGAGTTCAAAGCGACGGAGTGCGCGCGACTTCACCGATTTCCACACAAATGTTGCGCAAAGTTACGTTTATGCGACATTAGCCGCGGCCCCGCGGCATGGTGCAGACGGCTCGGGGTCAGCCCTGCATGCGGCGCCGCGCGTGGGCGGCGATGCCGTCGCGCAGCGCGTGGCGCACGGGCAGCGCGAGCGCGCGTACCGCCAGGTCGAGGGCGTGGCGGCGCAGCGGGCCGGGGGGCGGGCGGCGCATCAGCGGCCAGGCCCAGCCGGGAAGCTGGGCCAGCGCGGCCTGCACCAGCAGGTCCTGCAGCGGCGCGGGTACCCCGGCCAGCGGGCGGGCCTCGAGCATGCCGACGACGAAGCGCGCGCGTTCGGAATATTCCAGCTCGCCCCGCATGGCCAGCAGGTCGGCCCGGGCCTGCGCCTCGGTGGTGGCGATGCGAGCGCCGGGCAGCGCGTCGGGCGTGCAGCCCAGGCCCAGCGGGATGCGGGTCATTTCGGCGAAGTAGCGGTCGCGCCGGGCCTGCGGCATGGCGGGCTCGATCAGGTGCTGGTAGGCACCCAGGAAACTCGTGGTCTCGGCCAGGTGAACCCAGTACAGCAGGCGCGGGTCGTCGGCGCGGTAGGGCCGGCCGTCGAGGTGCTCGCCGCGCACGTGCTGGTGGATGGCCCGCACGCGCGCCAGCGCCTGCTCGGCCATCGCCGTGCCGCCGTAGGTGGTGGCGGCGATGAATTGCGCGGTGCGCGCCAGGCGTCCGGGCAGGTCCTCGCGAAACGTGGAGTGGTCCCATACGCCGGCCAGCGCCAGCGGGTGCAGCGCCTGCAGCACCAGCGCGCCGATTCCGCCGACCATCATCGACACGAAGTCGGCGTGCACCCGCCAGGCTTCGGACTGCGGGCCGAACAGCCCGGGGTCTCCGGGCGGTTGCAGGTACTGCAATGGGGGCCGGCCGTCGCCGCCGGTGGTCAGGCGGATGTGGCGGCGGATGCGGGAGGCGAGCATGGAGGCGTGCGCGGGGCTGGCGTGACGCTGCGCGCCGCAGGCTCGAGTATTCCACGCCGGCGGCTTGCGCGGGCGTGGTGGCGCGGCATGGCCGCCCGCGTCGCGGGGGCCGTTGCGCGCCGGCGCAGGTTCAGCGAAAGCTCGAGAAGAACTGGCGCGCGGCCAGCGCGCAGTACACGCCCACGGTGCCGTGGTAGCTCTCCAGCTCGGCCAGCGGCGAGGCCTCGCCGGCCTTCCAGGCCTGGAAGGCATGTTGCACGTCGGCGAAGGCGGCCGACGGGCCGCTGGTCTCGGCCGCGCTGTAGGGGTCGACGTCGAGCGAGAACAGGGTGTTGGTGGGCTGGCCCCATTCGGACTGCATCACCGCGGTGTTCAGCGGGTAGTAGACGGTGGGGTCGCCGGAGCCGCCGCACAGCATCGTGGGGGCCTTGGGCCGGTAGCCGCGCAGGTCGTTGGCGGCCAGGTCCTCGCGCAGGCCGTTGCTGGCATTGCGCGTGGGCATGCCGGTGGTGCCGGTGAACAGGCCGTCGGGGTTGAGCGCGGCGTCGGCCAGGTAGTCGGCGCGGTAGCCCTGCGTGATCAGGTTGTCGGTGCCGCTGGTCGAGAAGTAGCTGGCCCACAGCGGCAGGAAGGCGCTGCCGTAGGCGTTGTACGGCGCGAAGGGCGACGCCTTGCCGGCGGTGTCGAACAGCTCGGTCCACACGGGCTGCGCAACCACCTGGTTGTCCGGCGTCAGGTAGGGCAGCGAGCCGTAGGGCGGCACGGTGGCGGGGAACACGGCGTTGAGCGTGGCGTCGGCCGAAGCGCCGGCGTCCGCGGGCAGCGTACCGACCTGTGCCAGCGTGGGTGCCAGTGCGTCGAACATCGGCGGGTTGACGGCCAGCGGGCTGCTGTTCGCGGCGGCGGCGTCGGCGTAGGGAAGCGGGGTGTACAGGCCGTTGGTGAACAGCTGCTGCGGCGTGGCGTAGACGTTGCCGTAGCTGTGCTGGTAGGCCTCGACCAGCAGGCTGCCCAGGCTGGGCGCGCCCAGGTCGGGGTGGCCGAGGAAGATGTAGTCGACCATCGCGGCCAGCGCGTAGGGGCCGGAGCCGGGCGAGGC
>JAKBBK010000136.1 GCA_021808525.1 Pseudomonadota bacterium | reverse complement strand
GAACTCGACGCGGTGGTGACCATGTACCACGACCAGGGGCAGATCGCCATCAAGCTCATGGGCTTTTCCCGCGGCGTGACGGTGCAGGGCGGCTTGCCGGTGCCCATCACCACCCCCGCGCATGGAACCGCCTACGACATCGCGGGGCAGGGCCGCGCGGACGTGAACGCCACGCTCAACGCCCTGCGCATCGCCGCGCGCATGGGAAGGGCGTGGCGCGGCGACAAGCTCGGCACGAGCGCATGAAAGGACGGCAGCCCATGAAAATCAGCAGCATTCGCGCGCGCGTGTTCGAGTGGACGGGGCCCACGGTGCCCGCGCAGTCCAACTTCTGCACCAATGCCATGGACCTGATCTACGAGCCGCCCAGTCTCGGCCCGGAGGAGGACACCATGCGCAGCTTCCGCTTCCACGGCTGGACGGTGGTGGAAGTGCACACCGACGACGGACTGGTCGGCCTGGGCAACGTGGCGCTGGCGCCGCGCATCGCCAAGCAGATCATCGACCAGTACCTCGCGCCCCTGGTGCTCGGCCAGGACCCCTGGGACTACGAATACCTCAACCAGCGCATGTACCGCGCCATCCATGCCTGGGGGCGCAAGGGCGTGGGCATGGCCGCGATCTCCGCGGTGGACATCGCCATCTGGGACCTGCTGGGCAAGAGCACCGGCAAGCCCGTGTTCAAGCTGCTGGGCGGGCGCACCAAGGAGCGCATCCCCTGCTACTACAGCAAGCTGTACCGCACCGATCTCAAGTCCATGCAGGACGAGGCCTCCCGCTTCCTGGCCCAGGGCTTCCGGGCCTTCAAGATGCGCTTCGGCTACGGCCCCGCGCACGGCCAGCAAGGCGTGGTGGAGAACCTCAAGGCGGTGGAGGCGGTGCGCGAGGTCATCGGCTACGACAACGATCTCATGCTCGAGTGCTACATGGGCTGGAATCTGGAATACGCACGGCGCATGCTCCCGCGCCTGGAGCGCTTCGAGCCGCGCTGGCTGGAGGAGCCGGTGATCGCCGACGACATCGACGGCTACGCCGAACTCAGCCGGCGATTCAACATTCCCATCTCCGGCGGCGAGCACGAATTCAGCCTGTATGGATTCAAGCAGCTGCTCGAGCGAGGCGCGGTGTCGGTGGTGCAGTACGACACCAACCGGGTCGGCGGGATCACCATGGCGCACAAGATCAATGCCCTGTGCGAAGCCTATTCGGTGCCGGTGATTCCCCATGCCGGGCAGATGCACAACTACCACCTCACCATGAGCACCCTGGCCTCGCCGATGAGCGAGTACTTCCCGATGCACGAGGTCGAGGTGGGCAACGAACTCTTCTACTACATCTTCCGGGGCGAACCCGTCGCGCAGGGGGGCTACCTGCAACTCGATGACCAGCTGCCGGGGCTCGGCCTGGAGCTTCGCGACGATTACCTCGACCAATTCAGGATCATCGAATGAACCAAGGCCAGGCCGCGTTGCGCGGCGTGTTCCCCGTCGTGCCCACGCCCTTCCGGGACGATGGAAGCCTGGACCTTCCCGGGCAGTTGCGCTGCGTGGACTTCATGATGGACGCCGGGGCGCAGGGGCTGTGCATCCTGGCCAATTTCTCCGAGCAGTTCGCGCTCTCCGACGCCGAGCGCGAGCTGCTGACGCGGGAGATTCTCCAGCATGTGAAGGGGCGCGTTCCGGTGATCGTCACCACCTCCCACTTCAGCTCGGCGATCTGCGCGGCGCGCAACCGCCAGGCCCGGGAATGGGGCGCCGCCATGGTCATGATCATGCCCCCGTACCACGGCGCGACCCTGCGCGTGGACGAGGCCCAGCTGCTCGAGTTCTTCCGCGAGGTCGCCGAAGGCCTGGACATTCCCATCCTGATCCAGGACGCCCCCGTGGCCGGAACCCCCATGAGCGCGGCGCTGCTCGCGCGCATGGTGCAGGAGATCGAGCAGGTGCGCTATTTCAAGATCGAGACCCCCCAGGCCGCGGCCAAGCTGCGCGAATTGCTTCGGCTGGCCGGGCCGCAGGTGCTGGGCCCCTGGGATGGCGAGGAAGCCATCACCCTGCTGGCCGATCTGGACGCGGGGGCCACGGGAACCATGACGGGCGGCGCCTATGTCGACGGCATCCGGCGCATCGTCGATGCGTATTTCGCCGGGCGGCGCGAGCAGGCGCTCGAGCAGTACCAGCGCTGGCTTCCGCTGATCAACTACGAGAACCGCCAGACCGGCCTGCTGGGCGCGAAGGCCTTGATGAAGGAAGGGGGAATCATCGCCTGCGACGCCCCCCGGCGCCCCCTGCGGGCCCTGCATCCGCAGACCCGCGCGGGCCTGCTGGAACTGGCGCGCGGCCTCGACCCCCTGGTACTGCGCTGGGCGAACTGAAACCATGGATCCGACCCATCACCCCCTTCTCATCGACGGGCAATGGCTGGAAGGCCCCCGGGCTGAAGCCAACATCAACCCCTCGGATACCGACGATGTGGTCGGTTACTACAGCTGGGCCGAGGCTTCCCAGGTCGAGGCGGCCATCGCCGCCGCGCGGCGCGCCTGGCCGGCCTGGCGGGCGAGCACGCCGCAACAACGCTTCGACCTGCTCGACGCCGTGGGCGGCGAGATCCTGGCGCGCAAGGAGGAGCTCGGCCGCCTGCTGTCGCGCGAGGAGGGCAAGACCCTCCCGGAGGGCATCGGCGAGGCCGCGCGGGCGGCCATGATCTTCAAGTTCTTCGCGGGCGAAGCGCTGCGCTGCGCGGGCCAGACCCTGCCCTCGGTACGCCCGGGCGTGGGCGTGGAGATCGACCGCGAGCCCGTGGGCGTGGTCGGGCTGATCAGCCCCTGGAATTTCCCCATCGCCATTCCCGCCTGGAAAATCGCGCCCGCGCTGGCCTATGGCAATTGCGTCGTGTTCAAGCCGGCGGAACTGGTGCCCGGCTGCGCCTGGGCCCTGGCCGAGATCCTGCACCGCAAGGGCCTGCCGGCCGGCGTGTTCAACCTGGTCATGGGCGCCGGGCCGGTGGTGGGCCAGGCCCTGCTCGATTCGGAGCAGGTCGACGCCATCAGCTTCACCGGCTCCGTGGCCACGGGCCGGCGGGTGATCGAGGCCTGCGCGCGCCACGGCACCAAGGTACAGGCCGAGATGGGAGGCAAGAACCCCCTCGTGGTGCTCGACGACGCCGATCTGGACACCGCCGTCCACGCCGCCGTGCAGGGTGCCTATTTCTCCACCGGCCAGCGCTGCACGGCCTCCAGCCGGCTGATCGTCTGCGACGCGATCCACGATCGTTTCGTCGCGGCACTGCGGGACCGGCTCGCCAGCCTGCGCGTGGACCACGCGCTGGAGCCGGGCACCGATATCGG
>JAKBBK010000064.1 GCA_021808525.1 Pseudomonadota bacterium | reverse complement strand
TGCGCGCGAAGCGGAATGTCATGCGGTGAGCGAGGGGCGGGCCGGCGAGGTCCGCGGGGCGGGAGGCCCTGGGCAGCACCGGCTTGGTGGCAGGAATTCTTGAATTTCTGACGGGATGTTGCTCAATAGTCCCGAAGGATTCGCGGAACATCCGAAGCACCGCAGTTTAACGAAGCTTCGTGACCCGGCGACGACAGGGCCGGGCATCGGCTCGGGCGGCTGGGCTCACGCCGGAATGACGCCGCGGAGGGTCTGGTTTTCGCGCCGGCGCGTCTGGTTTTTTCGCGGGGAGGATTCCTAGGCTGGGAGTATGCGAACTCCCCGCGGAGAGCCCCCGCCCGCCCGCCCACGGCGGCCGGGGCGCATGGGCCGAAGAGCCCCGCGGATGTTGGCCTGCGGCGCGCTATGGGTCGCCGCACTGGGGCTGCTGGCGCCGACGCAGGCGCAGGCCTGGGAACTGGGCCTGGGGCGCAGCAACCGGCCGGGGGATTTCGACCTCAGCCTGCGGGATCGCTGCTGGGTGGTGGAGTACGTCGATGAAGGGCATCAGCCGGACGGCATCCCCAACATCAACCGCGTGCTCGACCTGGATGCGGTGCTGCAGCGGGGCGCAAGGCTTTCCTGGTACCTGGAGGCCGGGCTGAGCGATGCGCAATGGAGCCGCAACGGCAGCGGCGACGGCTACCAGGCACCGCGCGGATTCCACGGCGCCAACCTGGGCGGCGGGCTGCAGTGGCGCGCCGCCCCCGGTTGGTGGCTGCGCCTGCAGGCGCTGTGGCTGCGCTACCCCCAGAGCAGCCAGCCGGGGCTGGAGACCTTCGAGTACAGCTCGCTGGCGCTGGTGCGCAGGTGGTAGGGGACGAACACCTCGAGGCAGCATGGCTGTCGCGCGGCGGGTCACCCCTGCCGCCCGCACTCCTAGAGGTTGCTTCTCAGGATGATGCCTTCAGGCAAGTAGTAGCCATCGAAGGTGTTGCCGGCAAATTGGATACTCGCAAGGCCTGGCGCCCTGATGAAGCGGCCCAGGCCTCGAACCGCCGGATGCGTCTCCGCGACCATCTCGACGTCGCTTGCATCGATCCCGCCGACTTCGGAGCGATGCCGCGAAACCGTCTGTGCCAGTCGACGATAGAACTCTCGCTTGTCGTCGACTCCGGCGGGCGCGACCATCCACAATTTCCAGGTGTCGGTTTCGGTCCCGTGTACCCACATGGCGAGCCTTGCCACGAGCCCTTCGGCATCCAGTGCCTTGACCAAGGCATGGCCATTGATTACCAGTAGGTTTTGATCCATGGGAAGATCCCGGTGATCCGATCGCCGATGGCTTCGAGCAACAAGCGTGCCGACATGGCATCGCTCAGTTCATAGCGAGCGTCAGGAGACCATTGAGACACCAAGGCCCAGTTCGCTGCGAATCACCCGTCTTCGTCCTGCCGCTGCTTGAGTGCTCCGGCCAGGCCGGCAAGGCCGATCAGCGTCTTGAAATCGTGCTTGAAAATGTCCCGGATGACCGCCTTGTCGGGAATGGTCTCGGCGGACAGTTGGGCTGCCACACAGGCCTTGAGCCCTATTTCGACGGCGTAACCGGCAAGATAGTACGCGCTCGAGTACCGGCCGTTGTCCAGCAATAGGGATGCATCATCCATCTTCGCTTGCGCCATGGCACGCAAGTCGCTGCGCTTGTATCCGAATCCCATCGAGAACCCCTTGAATGGCAGACCTGGGCGGCGTGCCGCTCTCGGCGAGAAAGCTGCGCTTACCGAGACAGCGCCACGAAGCGCTTGAGCGCCGCGGCGCCTCGCAAGCTCTGGTTCTGCCTCAACCCGTGCTCAGCGTGCGACCCAGCTTGCGCTGGACGGCTTCGATCTTGGTGGCCATGCGGCTTTGCTCGCCGCGGCGGTAGTCCATCTTGAGGTTCATGGAAATGCGCGGGCAGTCGGGCTCGAGCTCGTCGAAGCAGGCCTTGACCACGGCGAACACGCGCTCCCAGTCGCCTTCGAGGATGGTGCCCATGGGCGTGAGCTGGTAGCTCACGCCGCTGCGGTCGATGACGTCGAGGATGCGGGCGATGTAGGGGCTGAGGCTCTCGCCCTTGCCGCCGGGGGCCATCGCGAATTCCAACAGGACCATCTCGTCGTTCTCCAGGCTGGCCGCGCACCAGCGCGCGGCTCGGACCATGCTAGCGCGCCCGGGTTGTCCGGGCGCGTTCGAGGGGGATGGGCCGGCTCAGGGCTGGATCTGCACGTAGCCCTGCTGTTGCAGTTCGATCAGTCGGGCGACCGCGCCGCCGTTGACCAGCACGCCGGGCAGCAGGTCGGCGTTGCCCCAGTGGTGGGCCATCATGGACACGCGGCATTCCTCGATCTGCACGCCCTGCTTGCGCAGCGAGGCGATGATGGGCGCATAGGGATTGCCGGTCTTGACGTGGCGGGCCGCGTCGTAGGCCTTGTCGTTGAGCACCATGTAGGCGCCGGCACCGTGGAACACGCCGATGATCTTGCCGCTGATGTGGTCCTTGGCGTAGCGCATCGCCAGCAGGTGCATGTAGTTCATGCCCACGGGCAGGTCGCCGACGAAGGCGCGGTGGTCCATGTTGAACACGACATCTGCGTGCTTGAGCGGCACGGGGATGTCGACATGGATGGGATCGGCCGGGGCCGGCGCGGCCATGGCCTGGGCGCCCAGGGCGAGCGCGGCGCTGCCCAGCATCAGAAGCACGGTCTTGCGAAGCCTGGAATTCATTGCCTGGTTCCTCGTGAGGGCGATGGTGGGAGCTTTCAGGTCCACGATCGCGGATGTGGGCGCGACACGAAGCGTGCCGCGCCGCATGCCCGGGGGCATGTGCTGCGGGGCCCGCCGCGGGTCAGAAACTGACGATGGCGTACAGGTCCAGTTCGTTGCCCATGGCGGCCGCGGTGCTTTGCGCGAGCAGGCGCGCGGGGCTGTTGGCGGGGCCGATGGCCTCGGGATGGCTGATGTCGACGCGGCGCGAGAAGTAGTCGAGAACCACGCGGCTCAGCGGCGAGACGTGGTACTGCACGCCCACGCCGAGGCTCTTGAACACGCGCTCCTGCGCCGGGAGGTTGGGCAGGCGGTCATAGAGGTCGTAGCGTGCATCGAGCTCGATGTTGCGCGTGACGAACAGGCCCGCGCTGAGGTAGTAGCCGTGGGCGGTGTTGTTGCTGCCGGGGTAGACGATGGTGTCGACCTGGGCCGGCAGCAGGCCCGGCGCCGACACGAAGGGCGAAGGCGCGGCGATGTCCCCGCTGCCCTGCATGGCCTCGAACTTCAGGCTGCGGCCTCCGGGCACCATGTAGCCCTGGCGCAGCGTGAAACCCAGGCCGCTGCGGCGCAGGGTGCTGGCGCTGCCGTTGAGTTCCGGGCGTGCCTGCTGGTACCAGGCGAAGCCGGTGAGGTCGTTGCGGAAGGCACCGCGGCCGCCACCGAACAGCCAGGAGGCCTGCGCACGACCGGCCACGATGGGACCGTTGGCGGTGTCGGCCTCGAACTGCTTGCCGTATTCGCCCAGCATCAGGCCGTAGGCCAGCTCCAGCCTGGGCCGGGGGCGGAACCAGTCGGTCGCCTCGACGCCGGGGTAGCGAAAGCCATTGTTGCTCGACAGGGATGCCGAGGGGATCAGGTACCCACCGGCCCCGGCCGGCGCGTAGTGCTGGCTTCGCGCGTAGAAGCTCGGTTGCATGAGCTGGCCGATCACCGTCGGGAACAGCGCGATGAAGCTGTAGGCGGGGTAGCCGTCCATC
Source organism: Pseudomonadota bacterium (assembly GCA_021808525.1). Taxonomy (GTDB): domain Bacteria; phylum Pseudomonadota; class Gammaproteobacteria; order Burkholderiales; family Burkholderiaceae_C; genus Thiomonas_A. The sequence continues at coordinate 13,604 of JAKBBK010000064.1, read as the reverse complement.
GCGGCCTCGGGCCCGGGCGCGCGCAGGATGCCGGCTTGCACGCGCACTCCGGGCAGGTAGCCGCTGAGCAGCACGTGGCCGTCGATGAGCTTGGGCGCGTAGCCGTTGCCGCCGTGGGTGTAGCCGTTGTCGCCGAACTCACCGGCGACGTAGTAGTCGACATGCGGGTTCAAACGCCCGCCCAGCACGAGCTGGGCGCGCTGGATGGAAAGCTCCTGGCTGTGCTCGAAGCCGGGACCGACCAGGTTGCTCCTGGGCACCCGGCCATTGCGCGCGGTGCCGGCCTGCTTGGCGGTGTAGTCGGGCTCCACCCAGCCGCCCACATGCGCCCGGCCCCAGCCCGGCGGCGACACTCCCTGGATCTCGAACCAGTTGGCGGCGTGCGCGCTGGCGCACCAGAGCAGGCCCGTGGCGGCCAGTGCCGCCGCACGGGTACGCATGGTCCCGGATGTCTGCATGTCCCCTCCCCTTGTTGTCGCAGTCGGCTCGCTGGCCGGTGGGCCTATGCCCAGTAGGGCATCGGCATGGCGGTGTCGTCTCCTGCGGCACTCGCGCATCTTTCATACATGTACATGTATGAATATTGGGGTGGGATGATTTTTCAGATCGGGGATGGTGTCAACGTGATTTCTTCGTTAGGTCTTAGCAGTTTTTTCGATGCCAATGGATTGTTGATGAACAATTTCTGGTAAACCCTGTGCGGGAAATCACGGCTGGGTCATCCACAGCGGCTGCCAGCCGACCACGCCGGGGCCGACGTGCAGGCCGCTGGTGGCGGCGACCTGGAAGCCGATCTTGCCCTGGGTGTTCTGCGAGGCGGTGCCGTAGACGATGGCCGAGCCGTTGCCGTTCTGGGAGATGGCCGGGGCGAAGGCGGTGCCCAGGCCGATGACGGGGTTGGAGCTCAGGTAGTTGTGGTTGGCGTCGTAGAAGGTCTTCTGCGGGAAGGTGCCCGAGGCGAGATCGAAGAAGTCGTACTGCGCGGTGGATGCGCCGCAGCTGCCCTGCGGGGTGATGGTCACCGGAACGATCAGGGTGGAGGCCTCGACGGCGGATTTGTCGGTGATGGTGCTGCCGCTGTCCAGCCAGTAGGGGGCGGTGGTGGAGCTCACGCCGGGGTTGCTGGTGGTGTTGCTCATGGCCGTGTTCACGAAATACCCCGAGCCCGCGGTGGACGACCACCACCAGGTGGTCCAGCCGGTGGTGCTGGAGGCGATGGCGCCGCCGGTGAACTTGAACACCGTGACCTGGTGGTCGTTGGTGGCCCAGAGGTATACGCCGGTGGAGGTCTGCGCCTGCCCGAGGTAGCGGATCGCTCCGGCGCCGGTCTCGTTGGGCACGGTGCCCACCAGCGTGGGGCCGGTGATCTTGCTCGCGGTGGTTCCGGTGCTCAGGTCGAAGGACCAGACGTTGCCCGCCGTGTCGCCGACGTAGAGCTTGCCGCCGGAGACGTCGACGTAGCTGGTGGACGAGGGCGTGAAGCCGAGCTTGACGCTGCTGGTCGCGCCGTCGTACAGGCGCTTGACGTTGAGATACGAGGCGGAGCTGGAGGTGGTGAAGTAGTAGGCGTAGGCGATGTTGCTGGCGTCCCACCAGATCACCGGCGCCTGGGGCGCGGCCTGGGGCGGCGAGGTGTAGCCGCTTTGCTGGTCGAACCAGACCTTGTTGATGCTGGGGGTGCAGGCGGTGCTGGCCGAACTGCAGCCGGTGAGCTGCAGGTCGTAGTGCAGCGCGCCGTTCTGCGCGGTGCCCACGACGTAGGTGGCCCAGTTGCCGCTGGCGTCGGCGCTGTCCACCGTGGTGAAGCCGCCGCTCATCGGGTTGGAGGACTGGAAGGTGGGGTAGTTCTGCAGCTGGGGCAGGAGCACGGAGGGCATCCAGGCCCACTGCAGGGCGCCGCCGCCGCTGGTGCTGTTGCTGCCGGCGGAGATGGCGTAGAGGAAACCGTCGTTGGTGGTGAACAGCACCAGGGGCGAGCGCGCGGCGTTGAGCTGGGCGAAGCTGCGGTAGGTGCTGCTGCCGATGAAATACGGGTTGTTGGGGCGGCTGAGGATCACCGGCTTGTCGGACTGCGAGGTCACGGTGCCGAGGAAACTGCCGCTGACCCGCCCGGCCAGGTACTGGCCGCCGCTGGTGGAGGGGTCGATGGTGTAGTCGATGATGGTCTGCGCCGTCGGGCTGGTCGGGCTGCCGAAGGCCGTGGCCGGCTGGTTGGCCAGCAGGGACACGCCGGTGCCGTTGCCCTGGTCGGTGAGCAGGTCGCTCTTGCGCTGCGCGGCGCTCATCTGCAATTGCCACACCGGGCTGGTGGAGACGTTGCCGCTGGCATCGGTGGAGAAGGCGTCGAGGTAGCCCTGCTCGCTGCCGTAGACGTTGTTGGAGGCCAGCAGGTAGGCCAGCGAGCCGTTTTGCACATAGCCGGGCACGGCGGGGGCCGAGGCGATGACGTCGCCGAAAATCGACGCGGCGATGGTGCTCAGGGCCGAGCTGAAGGCCGGCACGTTGCTGGCGGGATACTCGTGCGCGGTGCCGCCGGCGATGGCCATGGCGTTGAGCGCGTAGTAGGCGGCCGGGTTGGCGGTGGAGTCGACCCCGGCGCCCAGGCCGATGACGTAGGTCTTGATGCCCTTCTTGGCCAGGGCCTGGATGGCGGTGATGGTGTCGATCAGCGCCTGGTCGTTGGACTTGGCCACGTCCAGCGCGCCGCTGGCGCCGCTGGTGTTGCTGGCATCGTCGACGATGCCATAGCTGGGGTTCGCGGCCACGCCGTAGAAGGCGGCGTTGACGCCGTAACCCTGGCCGGCGGCGCTGCCCAGCGGCGGCCAGTTGTTGCCGCTGAGGTCCATGGTGGGCAGCCCGTCGGTGACCAGGATCACGTACTGCCCGGCGCAGGAGGCGGTGAGCGAGCCCAGCAGGCTGCCGGCGCCCTGCACCAGCCCGGCGGTGGTGGCCTGGCCGGCCGAGGCCTTGATCTCCTTGGTGCTGGTGCTGTTGGTTTCCGCCGCCAGGGCGGTCTGGAACAGCGCCGTGTCGGAGCTCAGGGTGGTGTTGAAACTGGAGCTGCCGGGGCTGAGGCTGTCGAGGTTGCTGCTCATGGCCACCACGGTCTTGCCGGTGGTGGCGCTCTGGTTGGCGCCATAGCCGAAGCCGCGCTGGGCGTACATGACCTGCGGGGAGAAGGGAATGTAGCCGGCGTTGGTGGGGGTGGTGGTGCGCGCGACGGCCGAGGGGTAGGAGTTCGAGTAGGTGGACCGGATGTTGCCCAGGCTCGCCTCGTACTGCGACAGGCTGTAGTAGCTGAAGGGATTGGAGGGCGAGGGCCCGCCGTAGGCCACGCCCACGGCCGCCAGGCCGCCGGCGTACAGCACGTCGTTGACGCTGGGATCGTCGCTGGAGGCAGCGATCTGCATGTACTGGTTGTCCGACAGCGTGTCCGAGCCGTAGAGCTTGGCGATGGACGTGCAGTAGGAGCTCACCGAGGAGGAGGCGTTGGGGTAGTTGTAGCAGGGGTTGTTCACCCAGCGCGTGGGCGCGGGGCTGGGCGTGGTGCCGCTGGCCTGGGCGGAGCTGACGAAGCTCTGGTACGCGGCGTAGGAGGTGAAGCCATTGCTGGGCAGCGAGTTCGCGAATGTGAAGCCGCCGCTGGGCGACATGTAGTACACCCAGGTGGTGTAGGACGACAGGCCCGAGGTGCTGTAGCTCTCGAGGGCGAAGTCCATGCTCGGCAGGTACTGGCCCAGCACGGTCAGGATGCCGGCCTTGGCCACGTTCAGGCGGCTGGGGCTGTTGTCGTACAGCACCCCGCCGGAGGCGTAGGTGTAGGGGGCCGATGCGGTCTGCGTGGGGGTCATCGGCGGCGAGAAGCCGGAGGGCACCACGTAGTTGACCGGCGAGCTGCTGTTGTACAGGCTGACGAGGTCGCTGGACAGGTAGCCCGAGCCGGTCATGATGGCGCCGCTGAGGTCGCCGTCCATGGATTCGGAATTGCCCAGGGCGATCACGATCTGCGGGCGCTGCGCCGAGGCGGCGGCGAGCGCGAGGGGAATCGACCAGGGGCCCGCGGCCAGGCTGGCGGCGAGACCGGCCGCGAGCCCGGCGCGCAGGATGCGGTGCAAGGTGTGCTGGGTAGGCTTCATGCTGAGCTCCATGCCTGCGCGCTATTGCAGGATGCAGGCGCGGTACACGGCCTGGGTGGTGGCCGCCCCGGCGGCGGGGTTCGCGCTCGCGGTGGCCTGCACCCAGATGTTGTAGAACACCGCGATATAACCCGGGTTGCACAGGGTGCTGTCGATCACGCCGGTGGGCGTGACCAGCTGGAGCACCTGGAATTGCTGGCGCCCGGTTCCGTTGGCCAGGGTCACGGTGGTGGCCTGGCACAGGTTGTTGCTCTGGCAGCTGGACCAGAAGCTGGCCGAGGCGGGTTGCACGTTCTGGGTGTTGCCCACGTACCAGGCCGGCGGCGAGGCCTGGTATTCCAGCAGGCCGCCGTTGCCGATGGCCTGGGTCACGGTGGAGCGCAGCGCCGCCATCTGCTGGTTGGCGGCGTCGCGGGCCTGGGCGCGCCACAGGTAGGAGCCGGAGAAGGTGTCGTTCTGCAGGCTGCGGTCGTAGATGGCCAGCAGCGCGATGGGCAGGATGATCAGGAACAGCGCGACCACGACCAGCAGCGCCGCGCCCTTCTGTGCGTGCCTCGAGCTCATCATTGGTTCCATGCGACGTTGCGCAGATAGACCGTCTGCGTGAACACCTGGTATTGCCAGGCGTTGCCGGCCGGCGGGGTGTAGGTCTCGTCCAGCACGCTGAGCGTGGCGGGGTTGCCGGTGCGCCCGGCCGTGTTGGGCTTGCGCACCACGTAGGCGACTTCCACCGCCCCCACCTGGCCCTGCTGGTTGGCGCTGGAAATCGTCGACCAGGGCACGAAGGCCTGCAGCTGGCCGTTGACCACGGGCGCGTACAGGGCGTGCAGCAGCACCACGTTGCTGGCCACGGGGCTGTCGCTGACCACGGTGCCCAGGGCGTTGACCACGGTGCGCCACAGGTCGGGGGTGCTGGCCGTGCCGGGATCGGGGCGGATGCTGTAGCTGACCTGGATGGGGCCGGTGGCGCCCGAGATCTGGCCGAAGTCCTGCACGTAGGCCTGGGCCAGGTCGGCGGTGGTGATGGCCGGGCTCACGGCCGGGTTGGCCAGGCTGGACACGCCGTTGAATCCATTGGGCGGATTCATCACCGTGCTGCTGCCCGAGTTGTGCACGATCTGGTTGGCCGCGCCGCCGGTGCCGGTGATCTGGAAGCGGATGCAGATGTTGCGGGCGGGCAGCACCACGATGTCCACGTCGCCCACCTGGAAGGCCGAGTTGTTGGCCACGAACAGCGCGGCGTTGCTCAGGCTGCCGTTGCTGGCCTTGACCACGCGCACGCTGCCCGGCGCCGCCGTGCCGCCCTGCCCGAAGTTGGCGGCGTAGAACATGGTGATGGCGTCGGTGGCGGCGCCGCCGGGGTTGGCGTAGTTGAAGGTGGTGGTGCTGGTGCCGGGCACGTAGCCGCTGGTGGTCTGCACCACGCTGGACACGGGCCACTGGTTGCTCATCTGGTTGGGGTTGAGGTTGCTGTTGTAGGTGAGCAGGCGGGCGCAACGCCCCTGGCCCGAGGGGCCGGTCATCATGAATCCGGCGCGCGACAGGTCGTCGGACAGCAGGGTCATGCTCACGCGGGCGTGGTCCTGCAGGCGCGAGCTGTCGCTGGCGCGGATGCCGTTGGACTCCAGGCTGGTGAAGGAGATGAACACCAGCAGGCCCAGCATGGCCGCCACCGCCAGCGCGACCAGGGCCTCGATCAGCGTGAAACCGCGGGCGCCCCGGCGTGGCGGGGCGAGTCGGCGAGACGGCAGGCCATGGGCAAGGGGCTTCACGTCAGAATCCATCCTGCAGGACGAAGTTGCGTTGCAGGCTCCCGCCGAAGGCCGAGCGCACGGTGATGGCCGCGCTGAGCTGGCAAGGAGCGGTGGGGTTGCAGGCGCCCGCGCTGCTGCTGCCCGAGGGGGTGGTGGACACCGACAGGGACAGCAGATCGGGGTATTGCACGAGCTGCGCCTTCCACCAGGTGAGCACAGGGTTCAGCGTGGAGTTGCTCACCGAAGGGTTCTGGGCGCCGAGCTGCAGGCCGTTGAGCGAGGACAGCGCCGCGGAATTGCCTTCCACCACGGCCAGCAGACTTTGCGCGGTGCTGGTGGCGGCGAAGGTGCGCTGGGCCTGGACGTTGGCCACGTAGGCCTGGTTGACCAGCAGCACCAGGCCGCTGGCGGCGGCCAGGAACAGCAGCAGGGCCACCAGCACTTCCAGCAGGCTGAGGCCGAGCTGGGTGCCGCGTGCCGCGACCGGGCGACGCCGGCGCGTGGACGGCTGGACGGGCTGGATGTTCATGATGCGTTCGTGCTGACCACGCCTCCTGGAGAAAGCAGGACCGTCCAGGTGCTGCCGCCGCCCTGGACGATGGCCTTGGCGTTGGCGCTGGCGGGGCTGCAACTCAGCCCGCTGGCGCCCGAGGTGCACAGGGCCACGCTGCCGTCGCCCAGGAAGGAAACCGTGCTGGACAGGGCCTGGCAGCTCACGCCGCTGGCGCCCCCGGAGGCCGCGCTGAGCAGCTGGGTGCCGGCGGTGGTGCTCACCGTGTAGCCGCAGCCGTTGGGGGTGAAGGTGACCAGGCTGGAGGTGTTGAGCGCGTACTGGCGTGCGAAACGCAGCGCGTCGGCGAGCTTGGCGGCGGTGGATTTGGCGTGCGAGGCGGCCACCTGCGGCTGCAGGCTGGGCAACGCCACGGCGAGCAGCACCGCGCCGATGGCCATGACCACCAGCAACTCGATCAGCGTGAAGCCCCTGCCCCGCTTGAAGCCTTGCGCGTGCATTGCCCTGCCCGTTCCCGGCCCTCGACGCGGGCCGCCATGCATGCATCCTGCCGATCGGCCCCCGGCGGGCGCAAGGGCATTCCGGCGAAAGGTAGCAAGCGCCCGACGAGCGGTAGCCCCCCTGTGCGGCGCGAGCCACGCTAGGATGCGCACTGTCCCCATTCCGCGACGGAACGAGCTTTTTTCGATGGCAGGCCCTTCCCTTCAGGCACCCGCGAAGGCCGAGCCCGATCCCGGGCCCCCGCCCGACACCTCGGTGGACCAGGCACGGGTGCAGCTGAAGTCGATCCCGGTGGGATTCGCGGGCAGCGTGGTGCCGGCGGCGGTGGTGAGCTGGATCCTGCGCGACCATGTGGCGCACTCGCACCTGCTGACCTGGTTCGCCGTGCTGTTCGCCGCGCATCTGGGGCGGGTGGCGGTGTGGGTGCTGGGGCGCGCGGACGTGGCCGCCGGGCGCAATGCCCATCTGTGGCTGCGCTGGCTGCGCCTGAGCGTGCTGGGCCTCGGGCTGGTGTGGGCGGCGCTGCCGTTGGTCCTTCCCGCCGGGCGCCCCTTCGACGAAATGCTGGTGACCGCGGTGATCATCGCGGTATGCGGGGCCGGCGTGGCCCAGCAATCCTCGGACGCCTGGTCGGCGCTGCTGTTCATGCTGCCGCCCGCGCTGGGCATGAGCGCGCGCCTGCTGGTGTCGGAGGACACCACCCTGCGCACGGTGGGCGGGCTGATCTTCATCTATTTCGCCTACCTGGCCCTGGCCACGCACCGCATCCAGTCCTCCTTCCTGGAGCTTTCGCGCCTGCACGCGGCGGCCTCGCGCCTGTCGCTGCACGATTCCCTGACCGGCCTGCCCAATCGCCTGGCGCTGCACAGGAGCCTGCAGGACGCGCTGGATCGCGCCCGGCGCAACGGCACCGAGGTGGCCGTGGGCTACATGGACCTGGACGACTTCAAGCAGATCAACGACCGCCTGGGCCATGCCGCCGGCGACAAGCTGCTGCGCGAGGTGGCGCGGCGCTGGACCACGCGCATGCGCACCACGGACGTGCTGGCGCGCCTGGGAGGCGACGAGTTCGTGATGGTCATCGCCGACATCGACCCCAGCCTGGCGCAGGATGAACTGGCCGGCGTGTTCGAGCGCATCCAGGGCGCGGTGGCCGAGCCGCTGCGGGTCACGCCCACGCGCCAGGTGCGCATCCAGTTCAGCATGGGGGTGGCGCGGTTCCCGGCGGACGGCGGCGACATGCACATGCTGCTGCGCGCGGCCGACGCCGCCATGTACCAGCTCAAGCAGCGCAAGGGCCGGCGCGAGACCTGGTGGCAGGTGGGTGTGCGCGGCGCCGAGCCGCTCAAGGCCGAGGCGGACACGCGCCCCGCAGCAGCAGCAGATTGACCGTGGCGTAGGTCGCGTAGCTGAGCAGCCAGGCGGCGCCGATCCACGCCAGGCCGGCGCGCGCCGCGCCGGCGGCCAGCAGGGCCGCGAACAGGGGCAGCGAGGCCAGCTCGCCCAGGGCGATGGCCCGCGCCCTGCCCTGCGCGTACAGCCCGAACAGGGGCACCCAGGCGGCCACGCGCAGCAGGCTGCCGGCGAAGAACAGCGCGGTGGCGCCGGCGCCGGGCACGAAGCCGCGGCCGTACAGGGCCTCGAACACCGGCAGGCGCAGCAGCAGCAGGACCACGAAGGCCAGCGCGCTGGCCGGCAGCACGGCCTGTGCCGCGGCGCGCAATTCCGTGGGCCAGCGCGGGCTGCCCCAGGCCCGCCCGAAGCGCGGCAGGTACAGGACCGCCAACACGCTGGCGGCGAGCGAGCTCACCCAGTCGGAAACCCGCCACAGCGCCTGCAGGCTGGCCGCCGCCTGCCAGGAAAGCCCCTGCGCGGTGAGCGCGCGCGCGGCCAGCATGGAGGCCGGCCCGAGCACGCCCAGGGCCAGGCCGGCCGGCAGGTAGCGCAGCAGTTCGGCATGCGCCACGGGCGTGGCGCCCGGCACGCGCGGCACCGCGCGCAGGGTCCACGCGGCCACGGCCAGGGACAGCAGCGCCTGCGCGCCGGCAAGCCAGCGCACCACTGGCAGCGCACGCCCGCCCGGCGCGAATCCTGCGACCAGCACCCCCAGCCCCGCGCCCAGCAAGGCCAGCAGGAACTGCAGGCGCAGGCGTTGGGCACCCTGCCAGTAGCTGCCGGCCAGGGAGCCCAGGCTGAGGGCCACGCCCGCCAGGCCGGCCAGCACCAGATCGGCGCGCGGCAGGCCGATGGCGGCGGCCCAGGACGCCGGCCCCGCCACCACCCCGCACAGCAGGGCCGCCACCGCGGCGCTCAGCGCGCCGCCCAGGCGCAGGGCCGAGCGCAGCAGCGCCGCGCGGCGCGGCGCATCGCTGCCGGCCGCCAGCACCGCCAGGCCGCTGCCGATGCCGGCGGCGACCACGCCGACCACCAGGTCCAGCAGGGAGCTCATCTGGCCCCAGGCCACCACGCCCGCGGCACCCGTGCGCAGGGCCAGCAGCTTGTCCACCGCCGAGCGCCCGAGCAGCCCGGCCAGGGCGATGCCCAGCGGCGCCAGCAGGCGCGCGGGCCGCGGGTCGGAGCCCGGCGCCTCGGCGGCTCGGCGCACGCCCTCAGCGCCCCGCCGCCGCCTGCCAGACCAGGCGCAGCCCGAAACCGCCGATGAGCAGGGAGGTGCCCCGCAGCAGGCCGCGGCGCATGCGCGCGTAGGCGGCGCGCACCGAGGCCCGGGTGAACAGGGTGGCCAGGCTCAGGTGCCAGCCCAGCGAGCAGCTGAAAATCGTGGCCACCGCGGCCGCGCGCGCCGACCAGGGCGCGCCGGCGCCCAGCAGGCCGGCGAAGATGGTGGAGAAGAACACCAGCGCCTTGGGGTTGGTCAGGTTGGTCAGCAGCCCCCGGCCGTAGCTGGCCGGCACCGAGCCGCGCACCGGGCGCAGCGCGGCCGCCGGCTGCGCGGCACGCGACTGGCGCCAGATGGAGCGCGCCAGGTACAGCAGGTAGGCGCCGCCCAGCAGGGCCGCCACGCGTTGCGCGGGCCCGGAGTGGCTGAGCAGCAGCCCGGCACCGGCGGCGGCCAGGGTGGCCAGCAGGGTGCTGCCGCTGGCCACGCCCAGCGCGGTGGCCAGGCCGTGGCGCCGGGAGACGTCCAGCGAGGCCTGGGTCACGGCGAGGAAATTGGGCCCGGGGATGGCCAGCGCCGGCAGGTACACGGCGACCAGCGCCACCAGCAGGCTCCAGGTGCTCGGATGCCGCATGTCAGCTCCTGTGGAAACGCGGCCAGTTGCGCATCACCACCTCGCCCTCGGCGCGGTAGGCATAGCAACTGTCGATGGGGCGCGGCCTGCCGCTGGCGTCCAGTTCCTCGGTGCGCTCGGGAAACTCCGAGACCAGGGACTGGAAGGCGGTGGTGGCGATGGGCCCCAGCAGTTCCTTCAGATGGGTGCAGTTGGCGGCGTTGGCCAGGCGCTCGCGCACGGCCTTGTTCCAGCCGGCGACCATGCGCAGGCCCACCAGGGCCTGCAGCGCGGCGCCGGCCTGCGGGCACTCGGTGTAGGGCGCCGCTTCGGCGAAGGCCCGGACCGCGCGCACCGTGTAGTCGGAATCGAACACCAGGCGCATGCCCAGGTCGTGGATGGGCTCGCCGGCCGGCACCACGCGCCCGGCGCGCCCGAGTTCCTGCTCGAAGGGCTTGGTGTCGCGCAGCCGGGCCTCGATCTCGTACAGGCCGTCGCTGCGCCGGAAGCCGCGCATCTCGATGCGCCGCAGGTGCAGTTCCTCGCGCCTGACGGCGTCGGAGAAGGGATCGTCGGCGCAGCCGGCCGCGGGCGTGGGGCCTGCGGCCGGCGCCGTCGAGGCGGGCGAGGCGGGCGAGGCGCGGGACGCGCCGGAAGGGCCGGAGGCGGGAGATGCTGGCTTCGATGGGGAATCAGTGGGGGTGTTCACGGCGGGAATCCGGGCTTGCGGGCAAGGCGCCGCCCCGGCGACCCCGGGGCCGCGGGCGGCCTGCCCTCGACAGGCTGTGGAGCAGCATATCCGCTTTCCCGGGCGGGCCCTTCGAGCGGCCCGCCCGTCTGCAGTCACGGCCGGCCCTACCATGGCCCGATGCAAGGATTGGACCCCATCGCCCTGGCCCTGGTACTCGGTGGCGCCACGCTGCACGCCACCTGGAACCTGTTCGCCAAGAAGGCCTCGGCCGGCCTGCCCTTCGTGTGGCTGTACGACCTGGTCAGCGTGCTGGTGTTCGCCCCCTTCGCGCTGCTGGCCTGGCGCGGCGACGGCGCCGCCCCGGGGCCGGCCGCCTGGGCCGCCATCGGCTGCAGCAGCCTGGCGCACCAGTTGTACGCGCTGGCGCTGCAACGCGGCTACCGGCTGGGGGATTTCTCGGTGGTCTACCCGGTGGCGCGCGGCAGCGGGCCCATGGTGACGGTGCTCGCGGCGGTGCTGCTGCTGGGCGAGCGCCCGGCGCCGGCGGCCTGGGCGGGCATCGGCGCCATCCTGCTGGGCATCGTGCTGATCTCCGGGCTGCGCCTGCGCCGCCGGGCCGGGCGCGGGTGCACGGGCCCCGGGCTGCTGTGGGGCCTGCTCACCGGCGGCATGATCGCCACCTACACCCTGATCGACGGCTGGACCATGCACAGCCTGCGCATCGAGCCGGTCACCTACTACGTGCTGGGCCTGGCGCTGCGCGCGGCGATGCTGGCGCCGCTGGCGCTGCGCGACCGGCCGGCGCTGGCGGGGCAGTGGCGGCGCAACCGGCACGCCATCCTGATCGTGGGCCTGCTGTCGCCCCTGGCCTATCTGATGGTGCTGTACGCGATGGGCCGGGCGCCGCTGGCCTACGTGGCCCCGGCGCGCGAGATCTCCCTGCTCATCGGCATGGTGCTCGGCGCGCTGATCCTGCGCGAGGCGGTGGGCCCGGCGCGCCTGCTGGGCGGGGTCTCGATGCTGGCCGGCGTGGCCCTGCTGGCCGTGGCGCGCTGAGCCGGCCACGGCAGGCTCTGCGCCAGCAGCACCAGGCCGATGGCGACGAGCCCGGCGTACACGTAACGCACGAAACCCTGGGGGTGCAGGCGGCCGTTGATCCAGCGGCCCAGCACGATGGCGGGGATCGCCGCCGGCAGGCACAGCAGGTAGTAGCGCGTCACCTCGGGCACCCACAGGCCGCTCAGCCGGTAGCCGGCCAGGGCCAGCAGGCTGGCCGGCAGGAAATAACCCTGCAAGGTCGCGCGGAACTGCTGCGAGCTCCAGCGCCGCATGGTGCCGTAGACCACCAGCGGCGGGCCGTTCATGCCGTAGGCGGCGCCCAGCACGCCGGCGCAGAAGCCGCAGCCCAGCAGCCAGGGCAGGCGGTCGCTCCGCAGGTGGGGAGGCTTGCGCCCCAGCAGGCCGTAGGCGGCGAAGGCGATGATCAGCAGGGCCAGCCCCAGCTTGACCTCGAGCTGGTAGGGGCTGGCCAGCAGCAGCAGGCCGCAGGGTATGCCCGCCAGCGAGGGCAGCAGCAGCCCCAGGCTGCCGCGCAGGTGCACGTGGCGCCAGTCCTGCACCACCACGCTGGCGGCGATGGTGATGGACAGCAGCACCACCAGCGGCGTGACCAGGCGCAGCGGCAGCGCCAGGGCCAGCAGGGGCACCGCGAACAGGGCCTCGCCGAAGCCGAAGGTGGAGCGGATCAGGGTGGCGGCGAACACGATGCCGAGCAGGTACGCGAGGGGGTGGTGCATGGGCTGCATTCTGCGCGAGGCCCGGGCACGCTATGTTCCCGAAAAACTTCCCGGAGATGTGATGAAGGCCGTGATCTACGAATCCTTCGGCGCCCGCCCGCAAGTGCGCAGGGTGCCGGACCCCACTCCCGAGGCCCACGGCGCGGTCATCCGCGTCATGGCCACCGGCGTTTGTCGCAGCGACTGGCATGGCTGGGTGGGGCATGACCCCGACATCCGTCTGCCCCATGTGCCGGGGCACGAGTTCTCGGGCGTGGTGGCGGCCGTGGGCCGGGAGGTGCGGCGCTGGAAGGTGGGGGATCGGGTCACCATGCCCTTCGTGGCGGGCTGCGGCAGCTGCCCCGAGTGCCATTCGGGCAACCAGCAGGTCTGCGACCACCAGTTCCAGCCGGGTTTCACGCACTGGGGATCCTTCGCCGAGTACGTGGGGGTGCACCAGGCGGACCTGAACCTGGTGCGCCTGCCCGAGGCGATGGAGTTCAGCACCGCCGCCAGCCTGGGCTGCCGCTTCGTCACCTCCTACCGCGCGGTGGTGGACCAGGCCCGCGCCTCGGCCGGGCAGTGGGTGGCCGTGCACGGCTGCGGCGGCGTGGGCCTGTCGGCGGTGATGATCGCCAGCGCGGCCGGCGCCCGCGTGGTGGCGGTGGACATCGCCGACGACAAGCTGGCGCTGGCGCGCGAGCTGGGCGCCAGCGCCACCGTCAACGCCACCCGGGCGGCCGACGTGGTGGAGGCGGTGCGCGAGATCACGGGAGGAGGCGCCCATGTGTCGCTGGACGCGCTGGGCCACCCCGGCACCTGCTTCAACTCCATCGCCTGCCTGCGCAAGCGCGGGCGCCACGTGCAGGTGGGGCTGATGCTGGGCGAGCATTCCACGCCGGCGATCCCGATGAGCCGGGTCATCGCCAACGAGCTGGAAATCCTGGGCAGCCACGGCATGCAGGCCCACCGCTACGACACCCTGTTCGCGATGCTGGGGCCGGGC
>JAKBBK010000135.1 GCA_021808525.1 Pseudomonadota bacterium | reverse complement strand
TCGCGCCGGCGCGCGTTGAAGGCCTCCACGCGCTGCAGCTGGCCCCAGCCCACGCGGGCGGCCACGTCGGTCAGGTTGGCCTTGCCGCCCACCAGGTCGACGTCCATGCCGTCGAGGCCGAAGCGCCGCACCCCCTGCAGGCGGTAGCGTTCGGCCAGCGCGGGGTCGGCGTCGGCCGGCAGCACGAGGCAGCCGCCCTCGATGCTGGTGGCATTCTTGTTGGGGTGGAAGCTGAAGGAGGCGAAATCCCCGAAACTGCCCACGCGGCGCCCGCGCCAGCTGCTGCCGATGGCCTGCGCGGCATCCTCCAGCACGCGCAGGCCGCGGCGCGCGGCGATGTCGTACAGGCGATCCAGGTCGCAGGGCAGGCCGGCCAGGTGCACCGGCAGCAGGGCCCGCGTGCGCGGGCCCACGGCGGCCTCGACCTGCCCGGCGTCCAGGTTGCGCGTGGCCGGGTCGATGTCCACGAACACCGGGCGGGCGCCCACCGTGAGGATCACGTTGGCCGTGGCCACCCAGGACAGCGGGCTGGTGATGACCTCGTCGCCCGCGCCCACGCCCATCATGCGCAGCGCGATCTCCATGGTCACGGTGCCGGAGTTGAAGGCGCGCACCGTGCGTCCGCCGAAGTACTCCGACAGCGCCTGCTCGAAGCGGGCATTCCACGGCCCCGTGGTCAGCCAGCCCGAGCGCAGGACCTCGACCACCCCGGCGATGGTCTGCTCGTCGATGTCGGGACGGGTGAAGGGCAGGAATTCGGCGGCCTGGCCGCCGGCGGCGCTGGAGGAGGACATGGAAGGCTTTCAGGTGCGGGCGAGCAGGACGACGCCGACGATGATGATGGCGATTCCCAGCAGTTTCTGCGCGCTCAGGGACTCTCCGAACAGGCCCCAGGCGGCGAAGGCGGTGACCACGTAGCCCAGCGAGAGCATCGGGTAGGCGATGGACACCTGCACGCGGGTCAGCGCGAGAATCCACACCACCACCGAGATCGCATAGCAGGCCAGGCCGGCGAGGATCTGCCACTGCATCGCGAAATGCATCCCGGCGCGCAGGATATGCCCGGCGGTGAAGGTGAAATGCCCGGCGGTATCGGCGCCGGCCTTGATCAGCAGCTGGGCGGCGGCGTTGAGCATCACGCCGGTGAGCACGAGCGCGAAGGCCACGGGGGTCAAGGTCGCTTCTCCTGGGGAGCCTGGGGGATCGGGGAATTCCACGCCGCGGGCAGGCGCGAGCGAGCCTGGCGCGCCGCGGCCCCGTAGTCCTGGTCGGGGCGGGCCACGACCACGTAGCGGGGCGTGCTGTCGATCACCAGCAGCGGCAGCCCGAGCGCGCGCAGCGCCGGCAGCTCGCCGCTGGGCATGAAGGCCAGCGGCAGTTTCGCGCTGCGCCAGCGCGCGGCGAAGTCGCGCAGCGTGGGCACCCACAGCGAGGGCTGCTGGTCGATGCCGAAATCGAGTTCGCCACGGTATTGCACCACCGTGACCTCGCGGCGCAGGTAGAAGGGCAGCGTCTGGTCGTAGGTGGCCACCGTGTAGAAGGGCTGGCCCTTGTGCAGCCAGGGACGGATGGCGGCGACCACGTCGCGCGTGGAGGCGGTGCGCCCGAGGATCTGGAAGGCCTGGGTGGCCACCGTCAGCCCGAGGAACATGCTGCCCGCCAGGGCCAGCACCGCCAGGCTGCGGCGTCCGCGCCGCTCCCAGCGCCAGCCGGCGAGGGCCCCGCCCAGGCCCAGCACCGCCGTGATCTCCAGCCACCAGCCGAAGCGCTGGTACAGCGCGCCCGGGGTCACCGCGGTGCCGGCCCGCCACAACTGGGTGAAGCCGACGCCGGCAGCCAGGCTGATCAGCGCCCACAGCGCGAACTGCCAGCCCAGGGTGCGTGCCCGCGCGCGTGCCAGGTATTCGCCCATCAGCAGCGCCAGCGCCGGGAACAGGGGCAGCACGTAGGACGGCAGCTTGGAATGCGAGGCGCTGAAAAACACGAAGATGAAGCCCGTCCAGACCACCAGCACGCGCCGTGTGCGCAGCGAGCCGGGGCTTTCATCGAGCGGCGGACGCAGGCCGCGCATGCCGCTGCGCCAAAGCGCTGGCGCCAGCGCCCCCAGCCAGGGCATGATGCCCAGCAGCACGATGGGCACGAAGTAGTACCAGGGGCCGGGGCGCGACAGGTCGGGCGTGGCGAAGCGGTCGAACTGCTGGTAGATGAAATAGAAGTGGAAGAACTCGGGGTTGCGCAGCTGCACCATCACATGCCAGGGCAGCGCGACGGCCAGCAGCAAGGCCAGCCCGGGCAGGATGTGCAGGCGTCGCCACAGCCCCCATTCCAGGCTCCACAACGTGTACAGCACCAGGGTCATGCCGGGAAAGGCCAGCCCGATGAGCCCCTTGGACAGCAGCGACAGCCCCATGAAGGCCCAGCAGGCGAGCATCCAGCCCCGCTCGGCGGCGCGCGACACGCCGTCGCGCTGGGCCAGCAGGAAACTCAGCAGGCTGCCTCCGAGGCAGGCCGACACGCCCATGTCCAGGGTGTTGATGTGGCCCATGGCCAGCCAGTACACGCAACTCGCCAGCACCGCGCCGGCGTACAGCCCGGCGCGACGCCCCCACAGCAGGCAGCCGGCCAGGGCGGTGAAGGCGATGCCGAACAGGCCGCTGAGCCCGGTCCACAGGCGCGCCTGCCACTGGCCGACGCCGAACAGCTCGTAGCTGGCGGCGGTGGCCCAGTATTGCAGCGGGGGCTTCTCGAAGTACTTGAATCCGTCCAGGCGCGGGGTGACCCAGTCGCCGGTGGCCACCATTTCGCGCGGGATCTCGGCGTAGCGCCCTTCGTCGGTGGGCACCAGGTCGCGCAGGCCCAGCACGCCCAGCCACAGCACGGCCAGCAGCGCGCCCAGCGCCATCAGGGCGCGGCGCGAGGGCAGGGGGTCTCGAAGGCTTTGTTCGGAGCTGGAATCGGTCACGGCGGGGTGCGCAACGGTGCGCGGGCGGCATTTTAGCCGCCCGTCGCCCGCGCCCGGCCGGGCTCGCGGGCCTGCGCGGGCCGCCTACAGGGCCAGCGCCTGGCGCGCCGGCAGCAAAGGCAGGCCCAGCGCCTGCGCCACCGCCGGGTGGGTGATGTGCCCGCGGTGCACGTTCAGCCCGGCCAGCAGGTGCGGGTCCTGCGCGCAGGCGCGGGCCCAGCCCTTGCCGGCCAGGTCCAGCACGAAGGGCAGCGTGGCGTTGTTCAGGGCATGCGCGGACGAACGCGCCACCGCGCCGGGCATGTTGGCCACGCAGTAGTGCACCACGCCGCATTCGACGTAGGTGGGATGGTCGTGGGTGGTCGGGCGCGAGGTCTCGAAGCAGCCGCCCTGGT
>JAKBBK010000063.1 GCA_021808525.1 Pseudomonadota bacterium | reverse complement strand
TGCAGGCGCCGCGCGTCCAGGCCCCACAGCTGGGAGAACAGGCCGCCCAGCATGGCGCGGTCGTCGGTGAGCACCGGGTAGTCGCGGTTCTGGTTCAGGGTGGAGGGGGAGAGCACGAGCTGCTCGCCCACGATCCGGCGCCCGCGCAGGCCGCCGCCCAGCACCCAGTACACGCTGCCATGCCCATGGTCGGTGCCGCGGTTGCCGTTTTCCCGGAAGGTGCGGCCGAATTCGCTGATCACCACCACCGTGGTGTCGCGCCAGGCCGGGCCCAGGCTGCGCGCCAGCGCGGCCAGGCCCTCGCCCAGCGCGGCCAGCTTGTCGGCGAGCTGCCCGTGCGCGCCGTTGGTGCTGGCCTCGTACACATGGGTGTCCCAGCCGCCGACGTCGATGAAACCCAGGTCGAAGCTGTCGCGCATGAGCCCGCCGATGCGCGTGGCCTCGGCCACGAAGCCGCGCGGCGCCACCGCGCCCCGACTGGCGGCGCGCATCTCGGCGTTCCAGTCGGTGCCCTGCATGTCGCGCGCGACCGTGGACTGCACCTCGAAGCCCTCGCGCACCGAGGCGCCTTGCGCGGTGCCGCCCCACATCCGCTCCAGCAGGCTTTGCTGGGCCGGCGCGATGCCGGGCCGTCCGGCGCTGGCGACGGCCAGGTTGGGCACGCGCCGGGGCCCGCGCAGGGACAGGGGCAGTTGCGCGCTGAAGGCCATGGGCCGGGTGTCGGCGCCGAGCTGTTGCAGCAGGCGATTGAGGAATCCGTCGTCGTAGCTGCGGGTCTGCGGGCCCTGGCCGAGTTCGATGTGGTCCTGGGTCTCGAAGTGGCTGCGGCTGAGGTCGCGCGTGCCGACGAAGGGCACGAAGGCCAGCTGCCCGGCCTGCCACAGGGGAAGCATGCTGTCGCGCAGGGCGGGGTGCAGGGCCCAGTCGGCGTCCAGCTCGATGGCGGCGTCGGCGCCGCTGCCGGGGCGCGGCACGGCGATGTGGGGACGCGATTCGTAGTAGAAGTCGCAGCTGTAGGGCACGAGCACGTTGGTGGCGTCGTAGGCCCCGCGCAGGAACACCAGGATGAACTTGGAGCCGGCCGCGACGGGGGCGGCCCACAGCGTGGCGGCCGGCAGGCCGAGCGCGGCGGCCGCGGCCGCCTTCAGTACGTGACGTCGTTGCATGATCCTGGCTCCCTGGGGTTGGCGGGCCGGCGCCTGGGCGGCGCCAGGGCCGCGATCGTTACTGGTTCATGAACTCGGGCGAGGCCAGCCACAGCGCGTTCCAGCGCGGGCGCGGGGCGGCCTGGGCCAGTGCCTGGCGCGTGGCCTGGCTCAGGCCGGGCTCGGCCGCGAGATAGACGGCGCTGTGCGCCAGGTCGGGCGCCGGCGTCTGGCCCGGCAACGGCCCGGCCCCGCGCAGGTAGGGCGGCTCGGCTCCGAACAGCATGGGCGCTCCGGCCCCGAACTGCTGGGCGATGCGAAAGCGCGTGGTCATGGCGCCGGATCCGTCCCAGGCGCCGGCACCGACGGGGTAGCCGTCGGGAGTGCTGCGGCCGAACAGCGGCTCGCCCAGGGCGGCCAGCGCTCCGAGCATGGGCTGGGGATTGCGGATGATGCGCGGCCCCGCCAGGCCGGCCCGCACGGTGGAGATGACGTAGCGCATGGGGTCCTTGAACTGGGGTGCGCCCAGGCTGGCCGCGAACTGCGGGCTCAGGAACATGGTGCGCAGCACGGCGGCGATGTCGCCGTCGCTGCGCTGCCAGGTGCGCACCATGGCCGCCACCATGGCGGGGTCGGGATGGTCGGCCACGAAATATTGCGCCAGCTCGAGGCTCAGGTGCCTGGCGGTCGCCGGATCGTCGTCCAGCAGGTCGATGACCTGGCCCATTTCGTCGACCGAGTCGCCCTCCAGGGTGTGGCCCAGCACGAGCTGGGGCGAGCTGTCGTGGCGCGCGGGGTTGAACACCACCAGCCCGTGCTTCCACAGCAGGTCCCGCCAGACGGGACGCACGCGCACGGGGCGGTCGATCAGGTCCACGCCCAGGCCGGTGAGCGCGTGGGCCAGGTGCGTGACGTCGGCCTGGGTGTAGCCCGAGCCCACGCCCAGGGTATGCAGTTCCATGAGTTCGCGGGCGTAGTTCTCGTTGATGTGCCCGCGGGCGTTTTGCGCGTTGTTCAGGTAGAGCAGCATCTGCGGGGAGAACATGGTGGCCCGCAGCAGGTCACGGAAATGCCCCAGCGCATGGGGCGCGATCACCCGGCGCTGGTAGTCGGCCATCATGGGGCCGACGATGAAGCCGTGGAACACGTTGAAGTGGTTCATCCAGAACCAGTCGAGACGCTGCTGCAGCTGGTCGGGCGCATACACGGCCAGCAGCAGTTGCTGGGCCATGGCCTGGCGGGTCAGCGCGTTCATCTGCTGGTGCAGCGCCTTGAGCCGGGCCTGCGTGTCCCCGGCCTGGTCGGCGCCGGAGCCCGTGTCGCCCATGGAGGCCTTGCGGGCCTTGCGGATCTCGCGCAACTGGGCGACCAGCGGCGGGATGAGCTGGCGCAGCGGGGCGTTCACCGGCAGCGCGTCCAGGGTCTGTTGCAGGGGCTCGGGCAAGGCCGGGTCGGGGTCGGGCCGCAACTGGGCGTCGAGCAGGCGGGTGGCCCCGAGTTGCCGGAGCTGGCGCAACTGGGCGGCATCGGCCCCCCAGCCGATGCGGTCGAGAAAGGCCACGGGGTGGGCACGCGCGGCGGCGTCCAGGCGCTGCGCCGGCGACCAAACCGTTCCCTCCGACGGCGTCTGCGCCGGCGCCTGCGTGGGTGTCTGCGACGACACCGGCGCGGTCGCCCGCGCGGCGACGCAAGCGCCGGCGAGGATCAGCGCGCAAAGCACGGGCAGCGCCCGAAGCGCCGGCAGCCTTCGCCGGCGGGCCCGCGGCATGGGAGGGAACTTGGGCAAGGCCTGCGCCTTCATGGCGAGCTCCAGGGGATCCGGGGATCCCGGGCGGCTCGCCTGCTTGCGCGGGCCCCGCCCGGACGGGTCGCGCCCGGACTCGCGGGAGTCGGGACGCCGTGCCGGCCATAACGCGCGCCGCCACGGTCTCGGCGACAGCGGATCCGCGCGAATCTGTGACCAGATGCATCGCGCCACGAGCCCGTCGGGCAGCCCGCGCCGGGCGAACAGCGCCGGCGCGACGGGCTTGCACTACAGTCTGGGCCGATGAACCGCCCTGCCCCCATGCGCCCGCTGAGCGAGGCCGAGATCGAGCAACTCGATCAGTTCCTGCTGTATTCCGAGGCCGAGGACAGCATGACCCTGGACATGCTCGACGGCTATCTGCACGCGCTGGCCGTGGGCCCGGCGAGACCGCGGCCGACGCGCTGGATGCCGCGCATCTGGAGCGAGGATGCCACGGACATGATGCCGCCCGCCCGCGACGCCGCCGAGGCTCGCCGCATGGTGGGGCTGGTCACCCGCCTGTACGACTCCATCGTCGCCGGCCTGGAGGACGAGCAAGGCGCCGCGATCAGCCCGCTGTGGTCGAGTTTCGAGGACCGGGGCGTGGAGCGCGACGACGCGCAGATCTGGGCCGCCGGCTTCCTGGCCGGCGTGGACCTGTGCCTGCAGGAATGGCAGCCCCTGCTGGACACCCAGGAAGGCCAGGCGTGGATGCGCCCGCTGCGCCTGCTGGGCGAGGAGGAACTGGAGCCGCGGGAGCAGGCGCTTCGCGCCACGGCCGCCGCGCGCGAGAAGCTCACCCTCGAGATTCCCGAGGCGGTGCTGTCCATGCACGCCTACTGGGACGCCAGCCGACGCGCCGCCCTGGAGGGCGTGGACGAAACCGGCGACGAGGTCGGGAAGCCGCCTGCCGAGCCAGGCACCCGGGGTTCCACCCGCCCGCGCCCGGCGCCGCGGCGCCACTGAACCGTCACGCCCGTCCTGCAAGCCCTGCGCCGATCAGCCGGCCAGCCACCCGAAGCCGGGCGCCGCGAGGGTATCCGGCGCGAAGCCGCAGGCAAGCTGTTCAGCGCCCCACCCCGTCGCCACGGTGGACAGGGTCTGCTCGATGTACTCCTGCGCTTCCCCAGGCTCGTAGGCGAAGTTCCCGCAAGTGGCCAGCAGGTTCGCGCGCGTGGCCAGGGAGCTACCCGCGCGGGTGATGGGCTTGAGCTCCGCCGCGTTCACGTCGGCCAGGCCGCACCAGCGCTGGACCTCGTGGGCCAGAGCGACGTAGGAACGCTGTCGTTCCCCAGGAGCCTGGCTGTCCAGGCGCAGCACGGTGTGGGCGCTGGCGTACAGATTGCGCCACACCTGGCCCCGCGGGTCGACATGGCGATCGAAGCGCTTGACCAGCAGCATCTCGCGGTCCGCCACGGCGACGAACTCCACCTCGGCCGCGCGCACGCCGCAGCGACGCGCCAGGCGCATGGCCAGGTATTCCCGCAGCGGTGCATGCGGCGGATCGCCGCGGTCCTGCAGCTTCGCGATCCAGTACTGGCCCTTGTGCAGCACCGTGAGCTTGGGCCGCTCGCCGCCCAGGCTCGTGCCCTTCAGGCCCTTGACTTCACGCGCCGCCTGGCTGCTTGCGCGCTCGGGCGCCAAGCCGGCAAGGATCGCGATCAATCCGGCGCTGGGCGGCGGCTGGTAGGCCGCCTTGACCCTATGTCGTCGCAGACTTCGACGGCCCCCACGCCATCGCCTTCGGACAGTTCGAGGCGCTGCAAGGGATCGACCAGCGTGGCACCCTTGATCTGCTCGAGCAGTGCAAGGCCGAATCCTTCGGGACTCGCATCGCGGAACACGCCGAACAGGCCGCCCTGCCGCGTCTCCCGCAGGCCCTTGCGCGAGCGCGTGAAGTGCAGGCTGAACGGGTCGAGCGCCAAGGCATCGGCGCGTTCCCGATAGGCGTCCAGGTCATGGAAGGTTCCGATGCCCCCAGCCAGGGAGAAGGTCCCGCATTGCACCGGCCGGGCCTGTGACGGCAACCAGACCCAGACGGGTTTTTCCTCGGCGCTCATCGTGAACGGCTCCCGCGCACCCGCCGCGGAAGTTGCGCTTCCAGCAGGGCGACGTCCGATTCGTCGCGGCCGAGGCGAGACAGCGATTCGCTGAAGCTTCCCAGCGCATCCAGGGCCCAGAGCACCTTGAGCCAGTAGCCCAGTTGCACGCTGCCCCCACCCTTTTCCATGGTGACCAGGGTGTTGGTGCTGATGCCTGCCTTGGCCGCCAGGTCGGGCTGGGTCAGGCCCCGGGCCCTGCGTACCGTGCGGACTCGCTCGGCCAGCAGGCGCAGCGCATCCTCCGCTTCGAAGGGAAGAGTCTGGGCCCGGGCCGAGGTTCTCATATCTTTACAGCAAAAGTCGATATCTCACAAGATATGGTTGTTTTACTCCAAACCCGTGGTGGCCGAGGCGGGCTCGGTCGACGAGGGTTCCCGATGGCCGGCGCGACCATCGACACACGCTCGCCGCCCCGTCCGTGGACAAGCGGTGAACACCTTTTCCCTCGGGTCGCGCATGCCGGGCCTGACGTACCATCGGGCCCGATCAAACCCAAGCCGAAATGACAGCGCTCTTCGCCAGCAGCCCCGATGGATCGTCCTACCTGCGCACGATTGCCTGCGCGGAAATCAAGATCAGCTCCATCCATGGATGGGGGCTATTCGCGACGCGAGACATCCACGAAGCCGAAATCCTGTGCATCCTCGACGGGCAGATCGTCGACTGGGCCTCCCATGAAGCGACGCGGAATGCCGGCCGCTATGGGCCGGCCACCGGCGCGATCTTCACGGAATGGAATGCGCTCGACAGGAAGACCTTGCTTGCGCGTGCCTTCAGAACCTCCTACGGGTATATCAACCACTCGAGAGCCCCGAATCTTGCGCTGCGATCTCCACCGCTGACCCTGGTTGCGAGCTGCGACATAGGCGCGGGACAGGAACTGACCCTCGACTATCGAGCGGAGCCCCTGCGGGATGAGTACGTCCATGACGCCGGCTATTTATGACCACCCTCACGATCATCGGCACCCAGCCGCTCTGGCCGAAACAGAGTTCCGAGTATTTCAGAGCCATCAACAAGAACCCTTCCACCCACGGCGAGGAAGAGGAGGATGGCCCGGAACTCCTGGCCGGCATCGAGGCGCTCTACGAGCATCGATATCACTCCATCAGCACCATCCGGGACTCGGCCGAAGAAGACGAGGTCCTCGGTCCGTACCAGGCCAGGGCCTATCTACGACATGACCGCGCGCTCTCGCTCTACTGCATCATCTATGTACTGACTCCCCGGGATCACCGCGTCTTCTTCGAGAGGAATCAAGCCGATCCGTCGACGCTGGACCGGATTCGCTCCCTGCTCAACCGCAACGCAGAGGACACACGAGCCCCATGGGTGAAGCAGGTGGAGCAGTCCGCGCGTATCACGCAGGCCTTCCTTCGCGACCTGCAGGCTCCGCGCGACACCTGCAACATCACGATCAGCATCCAGGACGCGATCACGAACGTCCAGCGGATTCGCGAGGACGGCCTGCTGCCGATTGGCGCAGGCGCGGACATGGGTCGCGAAGCGCATCAGGACGACCACACGGCCCACCACTGCCGGATCCTTCGCAACCACAGAAGCAACCTGGAGCGCGTGGGCATCGATATCGCCAGGATCGAGCTTTCCGAGCAGCTGCTCGTGATCACCGGCGGGAGAATGCACATCATTTTTGCGAAGGAACCGAGGGATATCTCCGCCCTGCTGCCGACGATCGTTCACGCGCAGTACGCATGGTTCTTCTCCGACAGACTGACCCGTTGCGCCTCCGAATTGCATTTCGATCTCTGGAACGACAAGCGGATGGCCGCCGGCAACAGCCAGGCAAGAGCTTCGGCCCGGGAATTCCTGTTCGAAAGCACGGACAATTTCATCCATGCCATGGAAACCTTCCTGATGCGCCACGAGTTCACCAAGCGATCCCTGGAAGGGGCCACCGACGCGATCTATTCCGCGATCGATCGCAAGTGGAGAATCGAGGACTCGCTGAAGGCGGCCCGCCGATATATCCGATTCCTGTCCGGATTCAGGGCCTCCGAGCAGAACAGGCTCGAGCGAAGCCACGAGCGCAGAATCGCATCGATCGGATTGTTCCTGGCCCTGCTGGGAATGATTTCCATCGTGGCATCCGTGGTCGGGATGCTGGATGTCTTCGAGAAATTCCGGACGGCGTGGGATTACTGGAGAACCATGTCCAGGAGCAGCCTGGCGGTCGATGGGCTTCTCTCGGTGGCCGGCGCATCGATCCTCTCGACAGCCCTCGCCATTCTGCGCAAGGCCTCGAAGGAGCGGTGACTAGCCTCAGGCGCCGTCCAGCAGGTCCAGCAGGGTGCGGGCGATGACCTGGGTGGCGCGGCGCAGGTCCTCGAGCACGATGTGCTCGTCGGCGCGCTTGGCATTGCTTTCCCGCACGGTGCGGGGGCCGGCGCCATAGAGCACGGCCGGAATGCCGTGTTCGGCGTACAGGCGCACATCGGTGTAGAGCGGCGTGCCGAGAATGGGAATGTCCTCCTGGAACAGGGCCTGGGCGTGGCGCTGCAGCGGTGCGGCGAGTTTCTCGTGGCCGGCCAGCGGCATGAGGGCGCGCGCGAGCAGCATGCGGCGGATGTCCACCGAGACCCCGGGGACGGCGGCGGCCGCCTGCTCGATGACCCGGCGCAACTCGGCCTCGACCGCGGCCGGGTCCTCCTCCGGGATCATGCGGCGGTCGAGCTTGAGCACCACCTTGCCCGGCACCACGTTGGTGTTGGTACCGCCCTGGATCCATCCGACGTTGAGATAGGGGTGGTCGATGCCCGGGACCCCGGAGTGCCGATCGACATAGATCGCATTCTGGGCATAGAGGGCGTTGAGGATGGCCACGGCGCCCTGCAGCGCGTCCACGCCGGTGTGCGGGATCGCGGCATGGGCCATGACCCCGTGCACGGTCACTTCGAGTTGCAGGCAGCCGTTGTGGGCGTTGACCACCTGGTAGCTGAAGCCGGCGGCGATTTCCAGGTCGGGGCGTGTCAGCCCGTGCTCGAGCAGCCAGCCGGGGCCGAGGGTGCCGCCGAATTCCTCGTCGTAGGTGAAGTGCAGTTCGACCCCGCCCTTGAGCGGCACGCCCAGCGCCTCGATCGCGCGCACGGCGAAGGTGAAGGTGGTGAAGTCGCATTTGCTGACGGCGGAGGCGCGGCCGTAGAGCCTGCCCTCGACGATCTCGCCGCCGTAGGGGTCGTGGGTCCAGCCCTCCCCGGGGGGCACCACGTCGCCATGGGCGTTGAGCGCGATGACCGGGCCGCCGGCGCCATACTTGCGACGCACGATGAGGTTGGTGATGGATTGCAGGCCCTGCGCCTGGCACAGCGCGGGGGGAATGGCGACCTTCTCGGCGTTCATGCCGAGCTCGGCCAGCAGCTGGGCCGTGCGCTCGGCATGGGGCGCGTTGTTGCCGGGCGGGGTGTCGGTGGGTACGCGCACCAGCTCCTGCAGCATGCGGATCTGCTGGTCGAAGTGGGCGTCGACCCAGCGGTCGAGCGCCTTGTAGCGGGCTTCGAGGGAAAGGGGAGCACTGGCTTCGGTGAGTGAGGTCATGATGTGGCGACTTGGTCGAGCAATCGGGTGAAGGCGGCGCAGGCGAGGTCGAGATCGTCGGCGGTGCTGGATTCGAGCGGGTTGTGGCTGATGCCGGCATGTTCGCCACGCACGAACAGCATGGCCTGGGGCATGGCGGTGTGCAGTTTCATGGCGTCGTGGCCCGCGCCGCTGGGCAGGCGGTGCAGCGGCAGGCCCAGCGCGGCGACGGCCTGCTCCCAGCGGTGCTGCCAGGCCGCGTCGCTGGGGGCTGCCGACTCGCGCATGGCCTCTTCCACCTGGTACCGAAGCCCGCGGCGGGCGCACAGGGCGGCGAGTTCGGCCAGCACGTCGTCGCGCAGGCGGTCGCGCTGCGCGTCGCTAGGGGCGCGCAGGTCCAGGCTGAAGCGGCAGCGACCGGGCACCACGTTGATCGAGCCCGCGGGCACCTCGAGCATCCCCACGGTGCCCACGCTGTCGCCGTCGGCCGCGGCGCGGCGCTCGACGAACAGCGCCAGCTCGGCCGCGGCGCAGGCGGCGTCGCGCCGCACCTGCATGGGCGTGGTGCCGGCGTGGCTGGCCATGCCGATGATCTCGCCCATATGGCGCACGCTGGCGTTGATGGAGCTGACGATGCCCAGGGGAAGGTCCAGGGCATTGAGCACCGGCCCTTGTTCGATGTGCACCTCGACGAACCCCAGGTAGCGCGCCGGGTCGCGCCGCAGCGTGGCGATGGCCGCCAGATCGCCGGGCAGCCCGGCCTGGCGCATGGCATCGCGCATGCGCACCCCGTCGCGGTCGGGCTGGTCCAGCCATTCGGGGCGGAAGTTGCCGACCAGCGCGCCGGATCCCAGGAAGGTGGCCTTGTAGCGCTGGCCCTCCTCCTCGGCGAAGGCCACGACCTCCAGGCCGAAGGGCAGGCGCCGCCCGGCGAGGTGCAGGGCCCGCACGCAGGCCATGGGGATGAAGTGCCCGATGCGCCCGTCGTACTTGCCGGCGTTGCGCACGGTGTCGTAGTGGCTGCCGGTGAGCAGGCGCCGGGCCGCCGGATCGTCGCCGTGATAGACCCCGACCACGTTGCCCACGGCGTCGATGTCCACCTGGTCGAAGCCGCAGTCGCGCATGGTGGCGGCGATCTCGGCGGCCGCGGCGCGATGGGCGTCGCTGAGGTAGGTGACGGTGAGCCCCCCGGGCTGCTCGCTGTGTCGTGCGAGCCGCTCGCACCAGTCCCAGACCCGCTGGCCCTGTTCGGGCACGAAGCCGAATGCGTCGTTCAGGCGCAGTTCGGCCATGCGGTGCAGCTGGCGCAGGGCTTCGGCGAACTCGAATTCCGGCGGGTTGTCGATGCGCCGCTCCAGGGTGGCGATGATCTGCGCCGCGCGCAGTCCGCTGCCGCGGGGCCCGCGCAGCGCGAGCACGAAGGGCCAGCCGAAACGCGCGCTGTAATCGGCCCGCAGCGCGTGGATGCGGGCGAGCTCGTCGGGGGTGCCGTGCCCGGCTCCGGCATCGCTCGGGGCGTCGGCGGGGGCAGGCGCGGCCCCGGCCGCGTGTTGGGCGCCCGGCGCGGCCGGGTCCGCCGGATCCGCGTGGGCGCGGATCAGCGCAAGCTGCTCGTCGCGGCTGGCCTCGCGCACGGTGCGAACCAGCGCATGCTTGAGCGCCGCCAGGGTGGCCAGGGGGCGGGCCGAGCCGGCGCGCTCGGCGATCCAGGGAGCCTTCGGGTACACGGCCTGCAGCGCCTGGCTGAATTCGGCCTGCGTGGCGTGGTTGAGCTGGGCGAGGCTGAGCATGATCACTCCCAGACAAAGGCGGTGGCGGCGTCGAAGGGATGCTCGGCCTGCCAGTGGCGCGCGATGTCGATGCGCCTGGCGATCCACACGCGCTCGTGGCGCTGTACATGATCCAGGAAGCGCTGCAGCGCACGGATGCGACCGGGCCGGCCGAGCAGGCGCGCGTGCATGCCGATGCTGAGCATGCTGGGACGATCCTCGCCTTCGGCGTAGAGCGCGTCGAAGCTGTCGCGCAGGTAGACGTGGAAGTCCTCGGCCTGCGCGAAGCCCTGGGGCAGCGCGAAGCGCATGTCGTTGGTGTCGAGGGTGTAGGGCACGACCAGATGGGGGCCGAGGCTGCCGTCGGTCCTGCGCACCTGCAGCCAGAAGGGCAGGTCGTCGCCGTAGTAGTCGCTGTCGTAGGCGAAGCCGCCGAAGTCGGCCACCAGGCGTCGGGTGTTGGGGCTGTCGCGCCCGGTGTACCAGCCCAGGGGACGCACGCCGCAGACGGCCTCGATCGCCTCCATGCCCCGCCGCATGTGCTCGCGCTCGGTGGCTTCGTCCAGGTTCTGGTAGTGGATCCAGCGCCAGCCGTGGCAGGCGATCTCATGGCCGAGCTCGACGCAGGCCCTGGCCAGCTCGGGCGTGCGCTGCAGGGCCATGCCCACGCCGAACACCGTGAGCGGCAGGCCGCGGCGCTCGAACTCGCGCAGGATGCGCCATACCCCGGCGCGGCTGCCGTATTCGTAGATGCTCTCCATGCTCAGGTGCCGCGCCGGATAGGCCGCGGGATTGAACAGCTCGGAGAGGAACTGCTCGCTGCCCGCGTCGCCGTGCAGCACGCAGTTCTCGCCGCCCTCCTCGATGTTGAGCACGAACTGCAGCGCCACGCGGGCCTGGCCCGGCCAGCGCGCATGCGGCGGGTTGCGGCCGTAGCCGATGAGGTCGCGGGGATAGGCTTGGGTGGTCATGAACAGACTCGGATCGGGGTCAGGCCACGTGGCGGCCCAGCGCCTCGGCCAGATCGGCGCTGCTGGTTCGGGGGTGATAGAGCAGACTGTTCTCGGTGGCCAGCAGGTGGGATTCCATCAGGGCCTTGGCCTGGGCCACATCGCGCGCTTCCAGGGCCTGGAGAATGGCGACATGCTCGTCCGAGGAATGCTGCGCGGCGCGCGACGATTGGTACATGAGGGTGATGAGGGCGCAGCGCGAGATCAGTTCCGACAGGATCTGCGCCAGCACATGGTGGCCGATGCGCTGGGCCATCAGCACATGGAAGTCGCCCAGCAGCCTGGTGCGGCCGGTGACGTCCACCCGGCCGACGACGGCCTGCTCCTGCTTGAGATGGGCGCGCAGGGCGCGGAAGTCGCCGGCCACGGCCTTCTCGCAGAAGGCCTCCACCAGATGCTGCTCGAGCATGCGGCGCACCGCGAACACCTGCTGCGCCTCCTCCACCGAAGGCTGGGCCACGAAGGCCCCCCGGGCGGGCTCGAGGGTGACCAGGTGATCGCGGGCCAGCTGGAACAAGGCCTGGCGCACGATGGTGCGCGACACCCCGTAGATCGCGGCGATCTTCTGCTCGGTGAGCTTGGCGCCGGGGGCCAGGCGATGCTCGATGATGGCGGTGGTGATGGCACCGACGATGATCTGCGTGGAGTCGGCCAGCGGCGTGTCGGCGCTGGCCACCGCGCTCACGGCCTGGTCCGCGGGGGGCTGGGCCTCGGAGGGGGTCTTGCGGCGCGCGCTCATGTCTCAGTGCTCCCGATGAGGGGCGAGGCCGCATCGCGGCTTCACGGGCGGGGGAGCCCAGGGCCCCAGCTTGCTGGTCTTCAATCCCAGGGCGGCCAGGGATTCGGCGAACTTGACGGCCACGGCCACGCCATCGATCACCGGTGCGCCGATTTCCGCGGAAAGCCAGCGGCACAGGTCGGTCATGCCGGCGCAGCCCAGCACGATGGACTCGCAGCCGTCTTCCCGCAGGGCACGCAGGCATTCGTCGCGAATCAGGACCCGGGCGTTCTTGGTCGGGTCCTCCAGGTCGAGCACGGGAACATCGGCGGCCCGGACGTTGCGGCAGAAGCGCTGCATGCCGTAGCGCTCGGCCAGGTGCCAGGCCATGCCGGTGGTGCGTGCCAGGGTGGTGACCACGCTGAAGGAGGGGGCGAGCAGGCTGGCGGCATGCATCGCGGCTTCCGCGATGCCGATGACCGGGCCCCTGGCCTGCTCGCGCGCGGCTTCCAGGCCCGGATCCCCGAAGCAGGCGATGACGTAGGCGTCATGGCCCTGCGCCTCGCCTTCCTGGATGCAGCGCAGCAGGCCCGGCACGCACAGCGCCTCCTCGGTATGGCACTCGATGGATGCCGGAGAGTCCACCGGGTTGACGGCCTTGACCAGGGTGCCGGGCGCCGCGACCTCGGCGGCGACGGCGCCGATCTTGGCCGTCATGCTGGCCGTGGAGTTGGGATTGACGATCAGGATCTTCATCAGTGTGCGCTGGATTTCGAGCTTGCGTGGATCAGGACATAGAGCAGCATCCCCAGCCCGCATCCGATGAACCAGGTGAAGTTGGCGAAGCTGGCGAATCGGGGAATCAGCACCATGAACACGGCGATCAGGGCGGCGGGGATCAGCGCCGCCACGGCCTTGGGATTGACGCCTCCCGCGTACCAGTAGCGACCCCTGGGCTCCATGCTGTAGAGCGCGTCGACGTCGATGCGCTGCTTCTTGACCAGGTAGTAGTCGGCGATGAGGATACCGAACAGCGGCCCGATGAAGGCGCCCAGGATGTCGAGGGTGTAATGGATCATCGCCGGGTTGTTGAAGATGTTCCAGGGCGTGATGAAGATGGAGCCTACCGCCGCGATCATGCCGCCCATGCGCCAGCTGATCCTCTGCGGCGCGACATTGCAGAAGTCGAAGGCCGGCGGCACGAAGTTGGCCACGATGTTGATGCCCATGGTGGCCAGGGTGAAGGTCATCGCGCCGAGCACCACGGCGAAGGTGTTGTCGATATGGCTCACCGTCTGGACGGGGTCGGTGATCAGCTTGCCGAACACCGGCAGCGTGGCGGCCGTGGTGACCACGGTGAGAATGGAAAAGCCCAGGAAGTTGACCGGCAGGCCCCAGAAATTGCCCTTTTTCACGGCATCCAGGCTCTTGTTGTAGCGGGCGAAGTCGCCGAAGTTCAGCAGCGGGCCGGAGAAATACGAGACCACCAGCGCGATGGCGTTGATCATCACCGGCAGGGCCTGCAGGCCGGAGAACTTGACCGAGCCGAGATTCAGGTCGATGTGGGACCAACCCGCCTTGGCGACCAGGTAGACCGTCAGGACGCCCATCACGACGTAGACCGCGGGGCCCGCCCAGTCGATGAACACCCGCACGGCCTCCATGCCCTTCCAGAACACCAGGGCCTGCAGCACCCACAGCACCATGTAGGCCGCCCATCCCAGCGCGGACAGGCCGACGAAGCCGTATCGGGCGACGTCGGCATAGGGCGCCAGTGCGGGCAGGAACTTCAGGATGACCACGATCAGGGCGCTGGAGGCCAGATAGGTCTGGATGCCGAACCAGGCGAAGGCGATGAGCCCGCGGATGATGGCCGGGATGTTGGCGCCCAGCACGCCGAAGGAGGCACGGCTGATGACGGCATAGGGTACGCCGCACACCTGGCTGGGCCTGGCCACGAGATTGGCCAGCATCTGCACGATGACAATGCCCACCAGCAGGCAGACCAGCACCTGCCAGCTCGCCAGCCCGAGGGCGAACAGACTTCCCGCGGTGATGTAGCCCCCGACGCTGTGCACGTCGGACATCCAGAACGCGAAGATGTTGTAGGCCCCCCAGCGCTGATTCTTCAGCGGTGCCAGATCGGCATTGACCAGGCGCGGGCTGTAGCCCGGCTTGATGAGGATGTCGTTGGAGGATGCGTGAGGCGGTGGAACGGATCCAGCATCCAGGACGTCGGTCGAAGCATTCACAGAAGCACCTCCAGTCGAGCGTGTCGCAGGGTCATGGCCGCCGCCTTTTGCTTGAGAGGACAGCGGTTCATCAGGTCTGACCGCCTCCTTCAGGCGACGAGTCAATCCGTTTTGTATGCAATCTCTATGCCTGTGCTGCGCGTGCCGTCCCAAGGATCAAGACGCTCCTGCCCCCTGATCCACAGCCCGTTCCCGTAATGGGTGATGTCCACTTTGTATACAACTTTAGAAAAATCGTCTACCGAAAAAACCAGGGCTCGCCCTAGGGGAAACACCGAGCATCAGCGCGCCGCAGCGCACAAAAGCCGCGCCATTCGTGACAAACTGGACAGCCCCCGAGGGGCATGTTGTCGAATAATGGGCACCGGGAAGCATGAGAGGCCTGCAGGCCGGGGGCTTCAGGAACATGCGTATTCACGATCGCCATCACATCCAGGTACTCGAAGCGGACTCGGCCGATGCGCCGGTGCTGGTGTACGGGCATGGTTTCGGCTGCAACCAGCTGATGTGGCGCCAGGTCACGCCAGCCTTCGAGGGCACGCACCGGCAGGTGCTGTTCGACTACGCGGGCAGCGGCCTGTCGGACCCCGCGCATTTCGACCCTGCCCGCTACTCCTCGCTCGACGGCTACGTGCGGGACCTGCTCGAGATCCTCGACGGCCTCGGCCTGCACGGCGGGGTGCATTTCGTGGGGCATTCGGTGAGCTGCAGCATCGGCCTGCTGGCGGCCGTGCGCAGGCCGGAACTGTTCTCCGACCTGGTGCTCGTCGGCCCCTCCCCCTGCTTTGTCAATCACCCGCCCGATTACCACGGCGGCTTCGAGCGCGCCGATCTCGAGGGCCTGCTCCAGTTGATGGACCAGAACTACATCGGCTGGGCCCATGCGCTGGGCTCCACCGTCGCGGGCGCGCAGGGCAACGAGGGCGTCTCGCGCGAGTTGACGCAGAGCTTCTGCTCCACCGATCCGAAGGCGGCCAAGGTGTTCGCGCGCGCCACCTTCTTCGCCGACAACCGGGCCGACCTGCCGGGCGTGCGCACGCCCTGCCTGATCCTGCAGCATGCCCGCGACTCGCTGGCGCCGGTGGCCGTGGGCGAATACCTGCACCGGCACCTGCGCGACAGCGTGCTGCAGGTCCTCGACGTGACCGGGCATTGCGCCCACATGAGCCATCCGGCGCTGGTGATCGAGGCCATGCGCGGCTTCCACGGCAGGGCCTGAGACCCGGCGGATCGCGACCATGCTGGCCGTCGACGACATTCCCTGTGCCCTGATGGTGACCGACACGCAGGGGCACGTGCTGCGCATCAACGCCGAGTTGCTGCGCATCGTCGGGGGTTGCGAGAACGACTGGCGCGGCCGCTCCATGGAGCAGATGCTGCCTCCGGCGGGTCGCCTGTTCACGCAGAACTACATTTTTCCCATGCTGCACCAGGAGCAGCGGGTCAAGGAGCTGTACCTGCATCTGGTGGGCGCCGGCGGAACCCCGGTACCCGTCATGCTCAACGCCACGCGCAGGCCCGCCGCGGACGGCGCCGAAGCGACCATCGTCTGGGCCGTGTTCGTCGCGCTGGAGCGCAGTCGATTCGAGGCCGAACTGATCCAGGCCCGGGCCGACGCGGAAGGCCTGGCGGCACGGCTGGCGGCCAGCAGCGAGCAGGTCGAGCGCCTGAATCGCGAGCTCTCGGAGCGGGCGCGAAAGGTGGAATTGCGCAACCTGGAGCTGTCCGAGCTCAGCCTCACCGACCCCTTGACCGGCTTGAAGAACCGGCGCGCGCTGGAGCTCGCCGTGCACGCCTGGCTGCCGGCGGCCGGGCAGCCCTGCGTGGGCGCTCTGCTGCTGGTGGACGTCGACCATTTCAAGCGGGTCAACGATTCCTGCGGCCACGCCGAGGGAGACCGCGCCCTGGTGGCGCTGGCCCAGCGCCTGCGGGCCAGCGCGCGGACCACGGACCTGGTGGTGCGCCTGGGCGGCGAGGAATTCGTCCTGTGGCTGCCCGGCGCCGACGCCAACGTGGCACGGCAGGTGGCCGGACGCCTGCACCAGGGTGTCCGAGAACTGCGCACTCCCCTGGGAGCCTTGAGCGTGAGCGTGGGCCTGGCCGCCTGGCACGGCCCCGCGGCGGAGGATGTGCTGTCGCGCATGCTGCGCAGCGCCGACAAGGCCGTCTACGAGGCCAAGGCCGGCGGGCGGGATCGCACGGTCTGCGCCGAGCCGCTGCCGGCACTTGCCCAGGCCTGATCGCCGCGGCTCAGCGCGGGTGCAACTCGAAGGGGAAACCGCGGTGACCGACCTCGACGCCGCGGGTGTTGCGCAGCGGCGGGTTGTGGAAGGCGGCGAGGCGCTCGCGCTGGGCCCGGCCGCCGAGGTCCAGGCGCGCGAGCACCTCGGAGACGATCATGTAGAGCATGTCCACGCGACCGTCTTCGATCTTCACCGCGATGCCCAGTGCCCCGTCGGCGCCCAGTTCGCGCGTGCGCGCCGAGGCACGCACCCCGATGCCGTAGCACCCATCGGCGCCGAGCTTGCCCACGAGAGCGCCCTCGTAGGCGCGCATCAGCTCGGTGCAGTAGCGCCCTTCGCCGGCGACGAGCTCGGGATGGCGGGTCATGGCGTGGTAGATGCGCGCCAGGGTGGAGCCAGGCGCCCCGGCATCGGCTGCATCGGCTGCATCGGCTGCATCGGCTGCATCGGCTGCATCGGCTGCATCGGCTGCATCGGCTGCATCGGCGGCGTCGGCCAGCCTGGCGTAGAGCCTGGCAAGGCGGTCCAGCGCGAAGGCCGGCGTGGGCAGGTTGCAGCCGTCGATGCCCCACTGCACCTGCTCGGAGGGCAAGCCGCACAGCGCGGCGACGGTGTGGCGCACGCGCTGCTGCATCGGGTGCCCGGGTTCGTGGTACTCCGAGAAGCCTGCGCCCAGCATCATGGCGCCGGCGAGCATGCCCACATGCTTGCCCGAGCAGTTGCTGCACGCCGGGGTCGGTGCGAAATCCTGGCGGATCCATTCGCGCTGCACCGCCTCCGACAGCGAGGGGTGGGGCCCGCAGCGCAGCGCCGACTCGTCGGCATGCAGCCTGGCGAGCATG